>PBPF01000067.1 GCA_002724615.1 Verrucomicrobiales bacterium
CTCGGCCGCGGCGAACCCATCCAGGACACCGCCCGCGTGCTCGGCCGCATGGTGCACGGCGCTGTCATCCGCACCTACGCGCAGAGCGACGTGGAGGATTTCGCGCATCACTCCGGCATCCCGACCATCAACGCCCTGACCGATGCCGAGCATCCCTGCCAGATCATCACNGATATTTTCACNTNCCANGAANNNCGNGGCCCNATCGCCGGCAAGGTCGTCACCTTCATNGGCGACGGCGCNTGCAACGTGCCCATTAGCTGGATTTGGGCNGCCGGCAAACTTGGATTTGAACTGCGCATTGCTGCGCCNAAGGCCCACCAACCCTGCCCTGATCTCGTCGCCAAGGCCGGCGGAAACATAAGTGTCACTGAAGACTGCAACGCCGCTGCGGAGGGTGCCGACCTGTTGTACACCGACGTGTGGGTTTCCATGGGCATGGAAGCTGAGGCAGCCCAACGCGAGCAGGACTTTNCCGGTTATCAAATCAATNANGCCCTCGTNGACCGNGCCAATGAAGGCGCCCTCGTCATGCACTGCCTTCCTGCCTACCGCGGCAAAGAGATCGATGAACCAACCCTCGAGNCCCACGCCGANACCATCTTCACCCAAGCCGAAAACCGCCTGCACGCGCAGAAGGCGATTATCAACTGGCTGATCCAGTAGGGAATCGACTCGACCCATAATCATCCCTGTGCGAAAGTAACCCCGTGCCAACCGATACACCCAGCAAGCCGAAGCCCAANCGCATCAACCTCCGCCGACCGGACGTGATGGAGCAGGTGAAGGCGCAGGTGATGTCGCATTACCGCAGCGACCTNGTTGAGCAACTGCGNGTCGCTGGCGAGGTGACCAGCCGCAAGGGCCGGATGACCATCAAGCTGGCCAAGGAGTTCGGCTTCTGCTACGGCGTGGAACGCTGCATCGACCTCGCTTATGCCGCACTGAAGGTGTTCCCCGACAAGCCCCTATACATCCTCGGCGAGATCATCCACAACCCAGAGGTCAACGATCAGATTCGCGACATGGGAATTCGGTTTCTTTCCGGACCCAACAAGGCGGCGGACATCGACGACTTGGGCGAGGACGACATCGTCATCATCCCCGCCTTTGGAACCGAGGTGGGTATCCGCGAAAAACTCGAGGCGAAAGGCTGCCAGTTTGTCGACACTACCTGCGGCGACGTGATGAGCGTGTGGAAACGCGTGCGCAACTANGCCAAGGAAGAGGTCACCAGCATCATCCACGGCAAGGCGTACCATGAGGAAACCATGGCCACCAGCAGCCAGGCGACGGCCAAGAACGGCCATTACCTCGTGGTATTGACACTGGAAGAGACGGATTACGTTTGCGGGTATATCGAGAACGGCGGTGACCGCGAGGAGTTTCTGGAAAAATTCAAGGGCGCATACTCAGAGGNGTTTGACCCGGACAAGCACTTGCGAGCGGTGGGTGTGGCGAATCAGACCACGATGATGCGCGGGGAAACAGAGGAAGTGCAACGGCGNATCAAGGCGGCAATCGAGCGGCGGTACGGCGCGGAAAANGTGGGCGAACATTTCCGGTTTTTCGACACNATTTGCGGCGCCACGCAAGACCGNCAGGACGNATTGGGCGTGCTTTTGCAAAAGCCGATGGACCTGCTGCTGGTAATCGGCGGATACAATTCCTCAAACACCTCGCACTTGGCGGAGATGGGCGAAAGCGTGCTCCCCACATTCTTCATCAAAAACGCGGCCGAGATGGTGGACACGGCGCTTATCCGNCACTGGAACCAGCACACGCATGAGGTGGAGGAAACGCGCGACTGGCTNCCAGAGGGAACACTGACGGTNGGCGTCACAGCCGGAGCGTCTTGTCCGAACAACCTGATCGAAGACGTGATCTGCCGNCTGCTGGAACTNCGAGGGACTTCGGCGGAGGAATTTCTTTCGGGAGAGTAGCTGGCAATTAGTCACACTGGCCCGACACTATCCCTTGATTCACTTCAACAATGTTCACCCGCGCACAGCTGGAGGAAAACGAGCGCCTCACACTTTCCCCCTTNGCACAGCTCAGCGCGGANACGCNNGGCAGGGAACACCCGGAGGAACCACACCAATGGCGNACGCATTACCANCGTGATCGCGANCGCGTGATNCACTCGCGNGCGTTCCGGCGGTTGGAATACAAAACGCAGGTTTTTTTAAACGGNACGGGNGACCATCTGCGCACNCGCCTGACGCACACNATGGAAGTAGCCGCTGTGTCGCGCAACATCACACGCGCGCTCGGGTTGAACGAAGACTTGGCGGAGGCCATCGCACTGGCACACGACCTGGGNCACTCGCCGTTCGGACACAAGGGCGAAGCGGCATTGAACGAGTTGATGCGCGATCACGGCGGCTTCGAACATAACCGGCAAAGCCTGCGCATTGTAGAGGTACTGGAACAAAAGTATCCGGGTTTTAACGGACTTAACCTGACATGGGAAACCCGCGAGGGACTGGTGAAACACTACACGGCCTACGACCACCCGAGCAAGCGTGACGGGTTTGATGCAAAATCAAGTTCACTGGAAGCACAGGTGGCCAATCTGGCTGACGAGATTACCTACTACAGCCACGACCTTGACGACGGGATCGACGCGGGATTGTTGTCGGAAGACNAACTGCGAAAGAACGTACGNCTNTGGCACGATGGCGACGCACANGTGCGCGCGGAACACGGTGAACTTGCGGACGAATGCCGCCGCTACTTTATCATCCGCTGCCTAATCGACAGCCAGGTGAGTGACGTAGTGGAGACCAGCGGCAGGNTGATCACCGAATCGGGCGTCCAATCCGCCAACCAAGTGCGACTGCGAGAAAATCCTTTAATTCAGTACAGCGAGAAACGGCGCGAGACAAACCTGGAACTTCGCGAGTATCTGTACGACAACCTGTATTACAACCCGGTGGTACATGAGCCAAATTTGCGCGCACTGAAGTTGCTCGAGGAGCTGTTTGCATTCTATCTGGACAACCAAAATGAGATCGGAAGCCAGTCACGCGCGCGGATCGAGACCGAAGGGTTGCATCGGGCAATTTGCGATTACTTGGCGGGAATGACGGATCGATACGTATTGCTGGAGCACAGGCGTTTGAGACTTTGAGGGGTGGTTTCGATTCGCCTTGAAGTTGGAGGTCCACTATAAGAGGCGGACGCATGAAGGAGTATCGTTTAAATCGTTTGTTTAACGCCAAGTCGGGATGTTGTTTTGACGTGGCGGTGGATCACGGGTTTTTCAATCAGTTGAGTTTTCTGCAAGGCATCGAGAACTTAGAGTCTGCGGTGCAAACACTGGTNGAAGCGGGGCCAGATGCGATACAGTTGACGGTGGGACAGGCACCATTACTTCAGGGAATGGCGGGGCGCGAAAAGCCCTCACTGGTGCTGCGGACGGACGTGGCGAACGTGTATGGGACACAGTTGCCGAAAATCCTCTTCAGCCGCATGATCGAGCAACCGGTTGAACAGGCGGTTCGACTTGACGCGGCATGCGTGGTGGTAAACCTGTTCCGCATTCCGCGAGCAGCAGAAGTGACGGATCATTGTTTGCAAAACATCCTCAAGCTAAAACCAGAATGCGACCGGATCGGCATGCCGTTAATGATCGAGCCACTGGTGTTCAAGCCGAACNANGAAGCCGGAGGATATCAGGTGGATGGNGACTTGGAGAAAATCAAGCCGCTGGTGCGTCAGGCGGTGGAACTGGGAGCCGACGTTATCAAGGCAGATCCGACGGATGACCCGGAAGTTTACCATGAAGTGATCGAGGTGGCGGGACGCNTCCCTGTGCTCGTACGTGGTGGAGGAAAGGTTTCCGATGAGGAAATCCTGCGTCGCACGCACGCCCTCATGGCACAGGGAGCAAAGGGGATCGTGTACGGCCGCAATGTGATTCAGCATGCGAACCCACGAGGGATGACTCAGGCATTGATGGCACTGGTACACGATGGAGTTACCCCTGAAAAGGCGGCGGAACACTTGAATTGAGGGCGGAAAGGCTCGACGCAGGAGTGTTCTTGGCATAGGTTCAACGTTTTACCTGAGCAAGATGATAGGCCTCATCAAGAGAATCTTTGGCACGAAACGCGATCGCGAGGTGCGCCGAATCGAGAACGATCTGGTACCGCGCGTGAATGCGCTGGAGGAGGAACTACAGGCGTTGTCGGACGATGATCTCCGCAACAAGACGGCGNANTGGAAGGATAAGTTTTCTGGAATTCAGAATGACGACGAGCTGGCGCGTGAGTTAGAGGCGGTGCTGCCCGAGGCGTTCGCGGTGGTAAAGAACGCCTGCCGCCGACTGTGGGGACAAAAGATCATGGTTCGCGGGCACGAAATCATCTGGGAGATGATCCCGTTCGATGTGCANCTCGTGGGAGGCTATGCGCTGCACACCAAGCACATCGCCGAGATGGCAACGGGCGAGGGNAAAACACTGGTGGCAACGTTGCCGGTGTACCTCAACGCCCTCAGTGGTCGCGGCGTGCACGTGGTGACGGTGAACGATTATCTCGCCGCGCGCGACTCTGAATGGATGGGGGCGGTATACAAATTCCTAGGACTGACAGTCGGCTGCATCCAGAGCCAAATGCCGCCTGGCCTACGTCGGGAACAGTACGAGTGCGACATCACGTATGGGACTAACTCGGAATTTGGATTTGATTACCTGCGCGACAACGGCATGGCGACCACCAAGGAGGAACAGGTGCAACGCGGCCATTACTTCGCGATCGTGGACGAGGTGGACTCGATTCTGATCGACGAGGCACGCACGCCGCTGATCATCAGTGGACAAGCGGTGGTGGCCACAGACAACCAGCTTTATATCGACTTACGACCAGCAGTGGATCGACTGGTGCAGCACCAGCGCAAACATTGCGAAAAACTTATAACGGAGGCACTGGAACTCGTCGAAAAGGCGGGAAATGGCGGTAACAACGGCGATATCGACTATGAAATTGGACTGTTGCTGTATAAGGCGCGAATGGGGCAACCGAAGTCTTGGGCACTAATGAAGTTACTGGAGGATCCTGCGAACCATCGCCGATTGCAAGCTGCGGAAATTGAACTCCACAAGGACCAGACAAAGAAAGAATTGTATGCCCAGAAAGAGGAACTGTTCTTTGGCATTGAAGAGAAGAGTCACGACGCGGACCTGACGGAGAACGGTCGCAACTTCCTGAACCCCGACGATCCCGACGCCTTTACACTGC
The DNA here is from genome assembly GCA_002724615.1 of Verrucomicrobiales bacterium. GTDB lineage: Bacteria > Verrucomicrobiota > Verrucomicrobiia > Limisphaerales > UBA1100 > UBA6614. Next base: position 5,244 of record PBPF01000067.1, read on the forward strand.
CGGACATCGTCACTGCCTATCAGGAAATTGATGAGGATTCTGCATTGGACGCCGAAAGCCGAGCTAAGGCCAAGGCCGAGGCACAATCAAAATACGAAGCAAAGAACGAACGTATCCACGTTATCTCGCAACTATTAAAGGCATACTGCCTCTATGAGCGGGATCAGGAATACATCGTGCAGGGCAATCGCGTGATCATCGTCGATGAGCATACCGGTCGGCCGATGGAAGGCCGCCGCTGGAGCGACGGGCTGCACCAAGCGGTGGAGGCCAAGGAGGGTGTGACCATTGAGGAGGAGACCCAAACCTATGCGACGATCACCATTCAGAACTATTTCCGCCTCTACCACAAATTAGCCGGCATGACTGGCACTGCGGAAACGGAGGCAAACGAGTTTTTGGATATCTACAAGCTGGGCGTGCTGGTGATTCCCACCAACAAACCCTGCATTCGCGATGACACCAACGACTCGGTTTACAAGACACAACGCGAGAAATTCAAGGCAGTGCTGGAGGAAATCCGCGAGATTCACCAGCAGGGCCGCCCGATCCTCGTGGGCACCGTGTCGGTAGATACCAGCGAACGCCTTTCCAAGATGCTCGACCGCGAGCGCATCGTACACTCCGTCCTGAATGCGAAACACAACGAACAGGAGGCGGAGATTGTTGCCCGCGCCGGCCACCGTGCCAGTGTCACCATCGCCACCAACATGGCTGGCCGCGGTACGGACATTCGATTGGCCGATGGCGTGCCCGACTTGGGCGGTTTGCACGTGCTGGGCACCGAGCGCCACAACGCCCGACGGATCGACCGTCAGCTTCGCGGTCGCTGCGCGCGCCAAGGCGACCCAGGCAGCTCACATTTTTTCCTTTCGCTGGAGGACGAGGTGATGCGGCTTTACGGATCGGATCGCATGATCAAGGTCATGGAACGGCTCGGCTTGGAGGAGGATCAGGAGTTGGAGCATCCATGGCTAAACAAGTCGATTGGCAAGGCGCAGGAGAAAGTGGAGCAGCATCATTTCCAGATGCGTAAGCGCACGCTCGAGTATGACGACGTGATGAACAAGCAACGCGAAATCCTCTACGGATTCCGCAACGAGATCATCCAAGAGGACGACGTGCGCGACCGGCTGATGGACGTGATGGAGGAGATTATCTTCCAACGCGTGGAGCAATATCTTCCTGGCGACGAGACCGAGTACTGGGACCTGCGCGGCCTGTCAGACTGGGTAAACGTGAACTTCCCCACGCAGGTTGACGACGCTGCACTCGCCAAGGTCTCCGCCGAGGCCACAGAACTGCCAGTCGCCGGCTCCATGTATGATGGCCTTGCCGCAGGCCCACTAGCTGTCTGCCGCCATATCACCCAGCGAGTCCGCGATGCCTACGAGTTGAAAATCAATACTGAGTTGGGCTCCATCCCCGGACTTGACCAGGAACAGCAGGTCGCCGCGCTGACCTCCATGGAACGTTGGTCGATGCTTGAAGCCATCGATCGCCTGTGGCGCGAACATCTCTATGCCATGGACAGCCTACGCAGTTCCATCGGCCTGCGTGCCTATGGCCAGAAGGATCCATTGATCGAGTACAAGGTCGAAGCCAAGGACATGTTTGATGAGCTGATGGCCAACATAAAATCGGAGATCTGCCGCAATATTTTCCGCACCACAACCAGCCAGCAGGCCTTTGAAGATTTTAACCGGACTGTCTCCTACAGCAACGCGGCCGACACGGATCAGGCCGGCTTCAGCGCCCAGTTGTCCGCGCTGGCCGACGAAGCCATGGCCGACGAGGAAATGGAGGAAGCACCTCGCGCCACTCCCGTCCGCGCCGGCCCCAAGGTTGGCCGCAACGACCCCTGCCCATGCGGCAGCGGCAAGAAGTACAAGAAGTGCTGTGGACGCTGAGGCCATTGACCCCACCACCCTGCTCCGTCCCCGCCGATCCATCCGGGGCATCTCCGCCGTCCTGCTGCCGTTCCTCGAAAATGGTGATCCAGATTGGACTGCCTTCACCGATCATGTCCGCCGCACTGTCGATGCCGGACTGGCCCCCGCAGTCAACATGGATACAGGATTTGGCAACCTCATTGATGATCCCACCCGGTTGCAGGCACTCGAGTTGACCCGTGCAGAAACCGATGACTTCGTCGCCGGTGCATTTGTAGGCGATGAACCCGGCGCGCCATTCAACGCCGATGAGTATCTGCGGCAGATGGAGATGATCGAATCGCATGATGGAGTGCCTGTCATTTTTCAGTCCTTCGGCCTCACAGGCCACGGTGATGACGCGATCGTTGCCGGCTACACGCGCCTTGCAGAAAACGCAAACGCCATTATCGGCTTCGAACTGAGCGATGTGTTCGCGCCATTTGGAAAAATCTATTCCCTGGACGTCTACCGAGGTCTGCTTGGTATCCCGCGCCTCATCGGCTCCAAGCATTCCTCCCTAAACCGCGAGCTTGAATGGCAACGCCTCATGATGCGCGACGCCACCCGACCGGACTTCCGCGTGTTCACCGGCAATGACCTTGCCATCGACATGGTCATGTATGGCAGCGACTATCTCCTCGGCCTTAGTACTTTTGCTCCCGATGTGTTCGCCAAGCGCGACGCCGCCTGGGCCGCAGGCGACCCCGCGTTCTATGAACTGAACGATTGGCTTCAATACCTCGGCTTTCTCACCTTCCGCCCCCCCGTGCCTGCCTACAAGCATTCTGCGGCCATGTTCTTAAAACTCCGCGGTTGGATCGACTGCGACCGCACTCATCCTAAGTCACCCGAGCGCCCCGATTCCGACCGTGAAATCCTCAGCCACATTGTGGAACTAATGGCCAACTAATGGCCGCCCCCTTCAAACTCACCCGCGTGCCGTCACTTAGGACCGTGGAGGCTTTTCGCGCGCATATCTCGGAGTTGGATCTCAACATTCCTTGCGCAGAAGAGCCCGACCCCGTCCTGCTTGGCGAACCTGTACCCGGGATTAAAATCAACGACAAGACCATCGGCAACAGGTTCGCCATCCACCCCATGGAGGGCTGGGACGGCACCACCGACGGCCGCGCCACTGACCTCGTGCGAAGACGTTGGCGACGGTTTGGGGAAAGTGGTGCGAAGCTCATTTACGGTGGCGAGGCGATGGCTGTACGCCCCGATGGCCGGGCGAACCCCAACCAACTCGTTATCGGTGCGACCGACCTCGTTGAACTCAAGGAGATTGCCACCACTGCCCACCGTGAGTTGCACGGTGACCCTGAAGATTTTGTCATCGGCTTCCAGCTGACCCATTCCGGCCGATTTTGCCGGCCAAATGAGAAATCCAAATACGAGCCCCGCGTAGCCTACCGTCACCCAATCCTTGACGGCAAATTTCATGTCACCAGCGATGCCCAAGTCTTCACAGACACTGAGCTGGATGATCTTAGTGAAGACTACGTGAAAGCCGCCCGCATAGCGAACGATGCCGGCGCGGATTTTATCGACCTCAAGCATTGCCACGGCTATCTGCTGCACGAACTTCTGGGAGCCCACACGCGCCCTGGCAATTACGGGGGCAGCTTTGAAAATCGCACACGGATGCTCCGCCAAATTGTCGCTGGCATCCGGTCAGANGGAAATGCAATAGACCTTGGCGTCCGCCTGAGCGCGTTTGATCTCGTGCCGCATCGGCCCGACCCAACTCTCACCCAGCCGGGCAAACCTGGCCCCGGCATCCCGGACGCATTCAGCGCACCGTATCCCTTTCAGTTTGGCATCAATCACGACNATCCCACCNGCATCGATCTCACCGAGTCNTTNGCNTTTCTGAAACTGTGCGCCGAACTNGGGGTCAAGCTCATCAACATNTCCGGTGGTTCCCCCTACTACAACCCACATTGCCAACGCCCCGCCGCCTATCCGCCCAGCGACGGCTACCAACCTGCTCACGATCCTCTAATCGACGTTGCTCGTCTACTGTACGTCGCGGCCAAACTCCGCGCCGAGCTACCAGCGGACATGGCGCTGATCGGCACCGGATACAGCTATTTACAGGAGTACCTCCCGCATGTCGCCACAGCCATCATTCGCGAAGGTGGCGCGGACCTTATCGGACTTGGACGCATGACTCTATCGTATCCCCACCTCCCTGCTGACATTCTCGAAAAAGGAACCCTTGAAAAACGTAACATCTGTCGCACCTTCAGCGACTGCACAACCGCCCCCCGCAATGGCTTGGTCAGCGGCTGTTTCCCTCTTGATGAGTTTTACACAAACCACACCGGGAACGATCAATTGCGGAAAATCAAGCGAGGGGAAACACAGTGACCAGCAAGACCCAGTCTGGTCGCTAGTGGGTTAACGAATCACCACCACTCAAATCCCCGATCCACGTAAAGCGCATCCCGGTTCCCAATCTTGCGGTATTCCGCAGGAGATTCAGCGCGAAACTTTTCGTGATCGAGTATCAAGTTGTTGCGGGAATCCACAAGCGGCGAGCCGTCAGTCGCCCTTTTTTGAGGCACATACGCCCAGCGCGCCATGAGTTCGGACGGCGGGAAAACATAGTAGGCAGCATGACCGTCATGATAGAGCATCACGTGACCGGCCTCACCTTTGTCGCCATGCCAACTGTCGGCGGAGTCCCACGGCCAATTCCAGTCGCCCTGAATAATCTTGTTGCTGGGGCTCTCACGGATTTCATCGTCGCGAATGGAACGCCAAGCATAGCTATCCTTCAGCTCAGCCAGTTCGCCCAACACCCGTTTGACGCGAAAAAAGTCTGAACCCACTTGCGGCTGGTAGCTATTGCCCAACGCCTCAAAGCAACTGTCGACGCCAAACTTGGTACCCCCGTTGTCCGCTGGATCATGGAAAATATCAATGTTGGTCACATACTTGTTTAGCGGCCGTTCATCCTCCGGAGTATCGGCTCCCATCAAGGCGACGTCTTGATCGGAAGGTTTCACATCGCGCCACTGTGAGGCCAATGCGCCAACCTTGCCACCGACACCCGCAAAACCGCGAACCTGCGGGTAATAATCACGATTGTCCTCAATGTAGGCGCGATAAGCGACGCCGATCTGTTTCTGGTTGTTGATACTGCGGGTGCGCATGCCCCGCCGCTTAGCCTTGGTCAAGGAAGGAAGCAGGATGCTGGCCAGAATGCCGAGCACCAGCATGACAATGATCAACTCAATGAGGGTGAAAGCAGCGCGTGTCCGGCGGGGGCCGTGTTGACGTGGGGTCACCACCATAGGAAATCGGGATCAATGTAATTGTAACGCTTTCCGGAGCCACTGAGGTTGTAAGACTCCACGTTGGCTTTCAATGCTTCGTATTCCTTGCGGTTGCCCTTGACAATGCGGATATCGGGTACGCGCCGATGGAATGCGTCGTTGTCATAAGTGTAAAAACCTCCCTGCCCGCGCTTACGACCCTTGATACGGGGTGGCTTGAGCCAAGCCATCATCACCTCAGAGGGCGGAAATTTAAAGTACTCGGAATGGCCGTCGCCATAGAGCATCACATGACCACCCTCACCCTTGTCGGCATGCCATGTGTCATCCTTGTCATAGGGCCAGTTCCAGTCACCCTGTACAATCTTGTTGTCCGGCCGGCGCATCTCGGAAAAGTGCATTGAACGACCCGGGGGCTCGTCGTCACCCTCGCTGGGCGCAGTTGGGGTAAACTCTGCTTCTTTCTTCCACCACGCCGGTGTGCCGGGAGTTTCGCGGTTACCGGTCCACGGCGTGCTAACCAAGCGCTTTCTTTTTTTGTCCCAACCCGCGTCCTCCGTGCGTTCACCCAAAACATGGCGTACACGAAAAAAATCATCCGCCACCGCCGGCTGATAGCTGTTTCCAAACGCCTCCCAGCAACTGTCCACATTGAACCAAGTACCTCCGATGTCCGCAGGATCATGAAAAATCTCGGGATCATCAATGTATTGGTTTAACGGCCTAGCCTCGGGTGGTGTGGTGGCACCGTAAACCTCCGCCACTGCGTCAGGCGCCTGCGTGACAAAACGTTTCATCTTTTCAAAACGTTCTGCGGCAAACTCGTTGAAAGAGGTATTGGGCGCCGTGATCTGTGCAGGCTTCACCAGTTGCGCGAACTGCCCAAGCTTGCCTCCGACCCCCGCGATGCCACGCACCTCCGGATACCATCCCTGATTGTCTCCAAGGTAAGATTCGTACGCAATTCCGATTTGGCGCTGGTTGTTTATGCTCTTAGTGCGCCGACCTTTTTTGCGGGCCTTGGCTAATGCAGGGAGGAGCATTGCGGCGAGGATGCCTATGACGGTGATAACCACCAGCATCTCCACCAGAGTGAACCCGCGTCTGCGGGCCAATATGGGTCTTTTCTCGTTTTTCACGGGTCCGTGGGTCTGCAAACCTCGGCCCAAACTACCACTTCCAAGCAAGCCATGCCAGTGGCAAATCTTCCCTACTGGACGTTAGATGGACGACTGGCGGTTACATAATACTCCCGAAAATTGGGAATCCAGTTTGACAGCCCACCATCGCCGCCCTATAAACCCGCCCCAAGACAACCCTTAACCCAATACAACATGGCAATTGAAGCTGGCTCCAAAGCCCCCGATTTCTCCCTCAAATCCATTAATGGTCCCGGCGAAAAGGACGACTTCGGCCTCGCCACCGTCACTCTCAGCGCCAACTACGGCAACCGGAATACCGTCCTGCTTTTTGTACCACTGGCTTTCACTGGCGTCTGCACTGGCGAGTTGTGCGACATCACCTCCAGCCTTGACGCCTATAAGGAACTGAACGCCGATGTCATCGCCCTAAGTGTCGACAGCCCCTTTTCNCAAGGTCAATGGGCCGAGAAGGAAGGCATCGGTGTCACCCTTGCCAGTGATCTCAACAAGCAGGCTGCCAAGGAATACGGGGTCCTGCTTGATGACCTAATCGGCATTGGTGCCACCAGTGCGCGTGCGGCCTTTGTCGTCGACCAAGATGGCACCGTCCAGTATGCCGAGCAGACCGCCACCCCCAAGGATTTGCCAAACTTCGAAGCCATCAAGGAAACTCTCGCAAAGCTGAACTAGTTCCTCCTGTGCCTCGAGTCGCGGTTTGCCAGCCGCACAAAAATCAGTTACCTTGTCGGTGATGAAACACCGNAAGCTTATGGTCGTTGCCCTTCTNTTAGGCCTCGTCCTNCCNGCGTGGTCCCCGCCCGCAAAACCCGAAAAGCCGCCCCTTTCACAATACCTGCGCTTCCAAAAAGGCAAGGCGGAGGATGCCCTACAGGTTGCCATCACCAGCTTTAAAGACCCAAAGACCAATGTGCAAGTGGACCTCGTTGGCGTCATTCACATCGGTGACCNGGGTTACTACCGAAAACTCAACAAACTTTTCGAAGAGTANGATGCTGTCCTCTACGAGATGGTNGGCGATCCAAAGCGNCTCAAGCAAAAACCCGATCCACGCCGCAAGGAAAGTTCCGTCTCCACAATCCAACGCTGGATGAAGGATGTCCTTGAGTTGGAATTTCAGCTGGACCATATCAACTATCGTCGTGATCACTTCATCCACGCCGACATGAAGCCGCGCGAATTCGACAAGGCCATGAAGGACCGTGGCGAAAGCCTGCTGCAACTNATGTGGAAAATGATGCAACAGGATATGGCCCGCCAGCGACGCGGCGAACGCGTCCCNCAGATNAGTCCCCTCGAATTGTTCGCCGCATTCTTCAGCCCTAACCGNGGCTTGGAGATGAAACGCCTGCTCGCCCGCAATATGGGCGAACTCGAGGCCACCATGAACGCCCTCGAGGCCGGNGATGGTACAGTCATCATTACGGAGCGNAACAAGGTNGCCATAAAGGTCCTNCGCAAATCCCTCGAGACCCCAGCCAACAANCNCCTCGCCATCTTTTANGGAGCCGGCCACATGCCAGACTTAGAACAGCGTCTCCTCACGGAGTTCGGCATGAAAAANGGCAAAACCACCTGGCTCACCGCTTGGAATCTGCCCAAGAAATAGTTGCCCCTCGTTGCGTAAATCGANGTTCTCCACTATATTAATTGAGTGAAAACCTCGTGGCTTATTATGGCGNTCAGCATCGCGTTGCAATGCGTCACCACGGCCGCACCCAAGGGCAAGATTACCCGGGCCACACCCACCCTTGGACTNTATCAAGCCAGCCTTGGCCCCGGNGAAACTAAACCTGGCCAGCGTCACAAAGTCCGCCGCGGAGGCAAACTAATCGCCACCCTCATCGTCCTTCGTCTACAAGGCCAAACCGCTTTCTGCAAACTCGATAAGACTGCCAGCCCTGGCATCCCTCGCCNCGGTGATGACATCGACTTTAAAACCAANCCCCGCCCCGCCAAACCCGCTGGGCCTCGCCCCATCACACAGCCCACCATTGCCAAGGTTGGAACCCCCAACCCACGTGCCGAGGCAGCCGCGCTCTTCGCCGACAAAATCGAACCCGTANTTGCCCGACGGTGCTATTCCTGCCATGGCCGCGAGAAACAAAAAAGCAAACTCAACCTCCAGCNACGAAATCGTCGCGGCTCCATCAACGGGCTCCTACAGATCNTCGAACCCNGCAGCCCCGATAACAGCGAACTACTGATCCGCCTCACCGATACCGAGGACCCCATGCCACCCAAGGGCGAATTACTCAAGCCTGCTGAAATCACCGCCATCCGCCAATGGATCCTGGCCGGTGCACCNCACCCCGGAGAATCCAACGCCCCACCCCCTGCCAACGGGACTGCACGGCAGTATTATCCCGGTGGTGAAAAAAAGTCCTCAATTCGATTTCAAAACGGCGTCAAGCATGGCCCTGCCATCCACTGGTATCCAAACGGAGAGAAAAAATCCGAAAGCACCTTTTTGAACGGCCAACTCCAAGGGGTGAGCCGCTACTGGTACGACGACGGTCAACTCCAGTACGAGGCAACCTACCAGCGCGGTGTCCAGCACGGCCCCTACCGCGACTGGTGGCCTGATGGCAAGCCATACAGCCANGAGAACTACGTCAGCGGCCGCAAGCATGGCACGTGGCGCGCATGGTGGCCCACTGGCAAACTGAGCGAGCAAACCACATGGCGCATGGGCACCCTATTGACACTGCGCGAGTGGGATCGTGATGGCAATATCCGCCCATCGCGCACCCCGGGGCCTACCAACGACCTCGACCTTTTGAAACCCCAGTCCGATCCTTTTGCCAAAAGCGTNCCCTGGACACTCGGCACCGGCCAATATGCCATCGATCGGATTTATCCCGGCAAACCCTCAAGNACCATCGAGCAAGTTTTCGGCAGGCCACAAGTAGTTCGCGGCGCGAACTGGATTTACCGTAATTTGGAAGTCACCAACCCCGACACCGGCGAACGGCTCAAAAACGTTACCTTCATTTTCAAGAACGGCACGGTCAGTTCCGTGCAGGTCAAGTGATCTGCCTTCGATTTCGACGCCGTNGCTCGTGAAAATTGTGTAAAATTTCACGCAATTAATAAAATATTTTACAGGATTTTTTACTGATTTACTTAAATCTCGGCAAAAGTTGATTTTTTGTTGNGNTAAATCAGGNTTTTTTTNGGTTATCAACTTTTGGCCTTTATGGCANAATTTNTGCTNCAAACGGGTAGTTTTAGGGCNATCGAGGCCAGTGGTTTGAAGGACANCCCTCANNNGGTTGCNTGCTACGCCTCCCAACAAGNAAGCAGGTCATGAATAAAACCAAATCTTCTCATCTTAATGGCGGGTTCACCTTAATNGAATTGCTGGTGGTGATTGCCATCATCGGCATCCTCGCAAGCATGCTTTTGCCGGCTCTGGCCAAGAGCAAGAAGCGGGCAAACCGAGTGAAATGTTCGAACAATCTAAAGGCGATAAGCCAAGCATTTCAGAACTTCGCCGATGGTGCCGACCAAAGGCTACCTTGGCAGATGACGGATCAAAACAAAGCTGCGCACTATGGGGACATTGCCAAATACACGTCCGACCCGGGCGTGGTCTTTGCCCTGAGTGACATGAAATCAGGCATTGTTGATCCCAGTGTGTTGCATTCACCATGTGACCCGGATCGGCAGGGGCCTAATGACATGCTGCAAACCGTTTGGGCCACGACCAACGTGGATGCACCAATTGCCTGCGACGCCATGAGCTATATTGTTTGCAAAGGCGCGGACAACAAACTGCCCGGCACGGTGATTGCCACAACTCGCAATCTGGCCTCGGACACTCTGAGTGCCTCCTTCAAGGGAGCGGATTCCGACCCAGGCCACCAAAACACGATGGCTGGTCTGGACAAGGGTGACGGCCAAGTGGCCCTGATGGATGGCAGTGCCACGCAGGCCACCGACGCTTCAAAACTGGAAATTGCTGGTCGTCATAACCGGGAACGTGGCGGCATCGTGAAAGGCGCTCCCAGCAAGCAAATGTTCCGTTGCGGCGTGGATCCTGACGCAGTCCCGAACGTTGACTGCACTGACCGTGAGGCGGCCAACATCCTCGCACCAATGGGCTGGAATGACTGGCATTCGTATGATCGTTCCGGCTATATCCTTGAACGCAACGGACAATTCTCGAAAATCAACGGCAGTTTCACATGGGCGGAAGCCAGATCCCATGCAGAGGGGCAAGGTGGCCATCTCGCAACTGTCACTTCGCAGGAAGAATGGGACAAAATAACCGCCTTCGGCCGTCCCTTCTGGCTGGGCGGCCAT
>PBPF01000068.1 GCA_002724615.1 Verrucomicrobiales bacterium
CCGGTGAGCGATTTTTCTTTGTCGCTGATTTCAAAAACGGGCGTAGCGAAGGCGTCGACCATAAGGGTGACGATGCGGGTGGAATCGCTCTCGAATGCCAGTCGAGCCATGCGGAGCATGAGGTCGAGCTTGGGAAAGAACCGCGCGCGGTCGAGGATGTCCTTGGGCTCAGGGTGATTAATTGTTGGCTTGGGGCGCGTTTCCCATTCCTCTGCGACGATTAAGCCCTTCTCCAGTTCGCGGATGGAGGTGAAATATTGGTCGAGGCGAAATTTGTCTTCATGCCCAGACCGAGTCTGGAGTCGTTTGGCGTCGGCGCGAAGTGTATCGAGGATGCTGCCGCGTTCCTTGAGGCTGTGAAGGCGGCGTTCGATTTCCCGCGGGCTGCCTTGGATAAACATTTTCCTGAAGAGCGCGGAGGGTTTGTCTTCGGCGGGTAGCAGGGCGCCATCGCGGCTCCAGGAAAGGCTGCGGTTGCCGCGATCGATGTTNACGCCGAGATTCAGCGTGGGGAAACGTGTGCGTTGGCCGAGGTGCTCAATGGCGTATTGGTCTAGCGAAACAGTGTTTCGAAAACCGCTGCCGGTTGGATCCTTGGCACCAGTGAGAAAGCAGTTTTCCGTGGAGTGTCCGCCCGATACGGCCGGATGGGAGAGGCCGGAAAAAATCGTGAACTCATTCCGGAATGCTTCCAGATTCTTCAGCAGCGGCGACAGCGTGTAGTTGAACCCTGTTTGCTTCGGGAAAAAGGGACCGGGGATGACCCCGAGGTTGTTGGAGATTAGCAGCATCCGTTTGGCTGTGTGTTGCGCAGGCCGTGCGGAGGCGTGTTGCAGGAGCGCGGGCAGAGGCAGAACCACACCGAGGCCGCGGAGGAAGTGACGGCGGGTCATTGGCGACGATGGACAAGAGGCGTTCATGGTTAGCGCATGATTTGGCTGGCGCAAAAGGCTCGGAGTAGGTCGCCCACGCGATAGCCCGCGGGCTGGCAATGGTCGAGGACCTGCTCGATTTCGGCGCGTTCGGAAAATCGCACGGGAGTTCCCGTGGCATAGAGGGTGAATTGATGCAAAAGGTTGCGGGCCAGCTGCCGCGGTCTTTTGGCGAGGATGGCTTTGAGTTCGTGGATGTCGGCAAAGGATTCGTTGGTGAGCAGTTTGCCATCGGACTCCACTTCCTTGCCGACGTGGTAGGTGAAGGGGTGTCCGGCAGGATCGTAGCCGGTGATTTTTTCTCCGGCACTTTGGGTTCGATAGCGATCACGCCATGCGCCCATTACGTCAAAGTTTTCGAGGGCAAAGCCGATGGGATCGAAATGGGCGTGGCAAACTGCGCAGGATTTCTCCTGGGTATGCTTAGCCAGTTGTTCGCGGATAGTGGTTGCGCCACGGATGTCCGGCTCTACCGCAGGAATGGATTTGGGCGGCGGAGGCGGTGGATTGCCCATGATTTTTTCCATGACCCAAACGCCACGTAGCACGGGGGAGGTGGTGGTGCCGTTGGATGTATGTTTGAGAATGGAGGCTTGGGTGAGCAGGCCGCCGCGAGGGTTCCAGGCGGGNAGCGTCACTTTTCGAAGAGTAGAGCCACGGACGCGCGGNAGATCGTAGTGCGCGGCCAGGCGGTCATTGACGAATACAAATTTGGCGTCAGCGACCNTGGAGACGGGCAGGTTTTCGGTGATAAGCGTTTTAAAGAAACGTTGNGTCTCCTTTTCCATGGAGTCGACAAGGTAATCGTCCTTGCGGTATTCGGGATAGAGACGGTTGTCGGGCTCGTCGCGCCGCAAGTCTGCCAAGTCCAGCCATTGATTCANGAAGCCTTGNATGAACCGTTCGAAGCGTGGGTCCGCAAGCATGCGGGTCAATTCAAGTTCGAGAATTTTCTTTTCGTTTAGTTTGGCTTCCTTGGCAAGGGATTGCAGGCGTTCGTCGGGGCTGGAGTTCCATAAAAAGTGAGATAGTCGGTTGGCATGGGCAAAGGGNGTGGTGCGGNGGTGTCGGTTCAGGAACAGGAAATGATTGGAGCAAAGAAAGGCCTGGTATCCCTTGAGCATGGCGTCGGCAAATGGAGCGCCAGCGTCGAGGTCTTTGCGGATGAGGGCCAAAAACCCGGCGTAATCCTCATTGGACAAAGGCATATGTGCGGCGGCATCGGCAAAGCGCCTGAACAGACGCTCGGCATCCTTTTTGGGCTCTTTGCTTTCGACTGTGACAGGGAGTTTGCTGGCAGGCGTTCTAGGCTTTAGCGGAAGTTTTCCGAAGAGCAGTTCATGCGAAGGCGACGGCCAANTGGGTGGGTTTAGCGGGCCTTCAACCTCGAGCCATTCAATGACTCCACCGCGATGGCCGGCCTTCGGCATCGGCGGGAAGTCGTAGTAAAAACCCTTGTCCGTCCGTATAAACGGCACGGGCAAACCGAGGAAACTGTACTCAAACGTCTCTCCTTTCTTCAGATAAATCGTGGTCTGAAATTTGCGGCTCTCAGGCTGTAAGTCGATCCAACCACCGGTTTCGCGGACATCGCCGGAAACATCCGGACCCGAGGGTTGGCGGGCGCGAAAGCTCATGGGCAGGGGATCATGTGCCGGTACAATCCGAAGGTCGCGTACCTGTCGCACCGCTCGGCCCGCAAAACGCACGCGATAAGTTCCAGTTTTCGCTGCGCGGAAATTTCGGGGATAACCATAGTAAGGCCAAGTGGCCGAACGAAACACCGCCACGTGTAGTTTCGGATCAATTTGCTGCNCNGGAGTCATCGTCTTAAGCTTGTTTCCGTTCATCGGCATCATCTTGTTTCCACGAACAAAAAACATCGCCTCTCGNCCGCCGAAGGTTGTGAAACTNGTGAAGAGATTGACGCCCGTGGCCTTGTATTGCATCGGCTTGGGAGGCGTGACTGAGGGCGCGACCGCTTNCACCAAAGCCTTTTCAGNGGCGTCGAGATAGGCGTTCATGTGAACCCGNGACAGATCGAGAAGTCCGGCAACCTTGGTGAATCCATGTGCACGTCGATCNTCNGGCAGCTTATCCTTCACATCCAGAGACGGCATCTTCAGGAGGTCTCGCAGATTGTCCTGAAACTCATCTCGAGTCAGTCGGCGAACGGGGCCCCGGTGGTTCCTTGCGATGTCAGCCCGGTCGGCCTGCCGTAAGGCGTCCCTTAACAACTTCAACATCAAATCCCGCTCATCGGCCTCAATGCGATGTGCCTTTCCATCTGGCGGCATCTCCTTTTTGTCGACCCGATCAAACAACCGAACCCAANTGGAAAGCGTTTTGCTGTTGCTCAAGTCCCGCGGAAGCTCGGATAAATTAAAATTTGCTTTGGGTGCTTCAGCGTCATGGCAATTCAAACAATGGTTATCTATAAACGCCTCCACTTTGTCGGGCATTTTCGCCTGCGCCACATACGCAAAGCCTGACCACGCGAGAAAAACAGAACAAGCCAACCCGAAACTTTTGAAGCTAGAGGTTAACTCGAAACGCATGAGAAGAGAATACGCAGTGCGCGCACTTGGGCAAGTATCACCTTGCAGGACACAATCTGCGTACCTGACAAACCTACTGCAACGCCATACGAATGATCCTGACTAAAGAAAACAATTANCTNTGGCCACCCGCTTCAGAAGAAGCGACTTATAGGGANAGAATCTANGNTGCGTGAAANTTATTAATTGGACGGATTTCCGTCTGCATCCCACAACTTGCGATTGGTGGCGGCGCCGTTGTTGTAGAGTACTTCCAGACGTTTTTTTCCGTTGGCATACCAGCGAATCTCGGTGCCGTGGAGGATGCCCTTGGTGTATGGGACTAAGGACTCTTTTTGGCCGCTTTTGTAAAAGCCTACGACCTTGCCGGAGAAGGGAGTTTTATCGCCACGCTTATACCAGAGGCCCTCGTCCAGCAGGCCGACGATGTCGCCCGCTGCGTTGCGTTTTTCCATGTCCTTGAGCTTGGCTTCGTTCGGTGCCAGTACGGGCTCGGGTGCTTTGGGGGCGGCGCAGGCTGGCAGCATCACAATTAGAATCAGGGCGAAATTGAGGGCGTGTTTCATGTGGAAATTATGGTAACGGGCCATCAGGGATTCAAGCCCGAACGTCCGAGGAGTCGAGCGATGGCGACGGGGTTGCCTTGCAGTTGGGCCTTGGCGCGAAGGGGTGTCATCGGACTGGGAGGTGCGTCGTTGGTGGCAAAATTAAGACGCATGCAATAATGAGAAAAGATAAACAGGGCGGGTGCCAACAGGCACAGGCCGGTCTTGAAGGCGCGGGAAGAGGTGGCCGGTTCATTCTCGTTTAACACCAGCTCAATGCCACCGTGGAGGCAAAATGCCGTGAGCCCGAGGGTCACAAGGCCAAAGGTGAGGAGGTTGAAGGCGGTATAGAGATTGAGCACGAGATTGTCGGCGGGCAGGAACCCCGGTTTCCGTGACCAACCTTTCCACAGGAGAATCGCTGCGCCTTGGCAAAATAAGCATGCTATCAATAAGGCTGCGCCCAGCCGGAACTGCAACCAGTCAGGCTTGGAGGAAGCGATNGGAGCACTTGTTACCATTCCTGATTCCAGTGTCGACGGGGGCGGGGTGGCGCCGACATTCAGAATGCCGAAAATCATCAGGAATACCCCGNCGGACACTCCCATNAACGCGAGGTCGTACAAGGAGAATGCTATTGCTGCCGCNCCCGAGTGCCGNGATTGGCCAGTGCACTTTTCNTCGTTGCGGCTCATGAAGTACCCCGTCAGTCCTACTACTGGCTTGAGCAGGACGCCCATCACCAGAGCGAACACGATAAACCCCACGGGGATCAAGCCGGCGCCCAGTGCGTCGAGGTTGAATAAAACAAACAGGATGGTTTCGAGCAACTCCACAATTTATGGAGGTGGCGGTGGTGGTGGCGTATCGTCAGTCGATGGCGGAGGTGGCGGCGGGGGAGATGTGGAATGGGGTTCATTCACAGGCAAGGGCTNGGNCGTTTCATATTCTTGGGGCGGTGGAGGTGGCGGTGGTGGGCTTTCCTCAGAGGCTTGGGGCTCTGGTTGCATCAAAGGCGCTGCCACTGGGGCGGTGGAAGTGCTTGGCTCGCCTCCTTCCACCGTGATCTGTGCGTAAAGCGGCGAGAGAGTGCCCGGCACCACCGAGTCTTCCGATCGCCCAAAGAGCAGGATGTTCAACGCCAGAAAACCCAAGGTTGTCAATAGACCCACCGCCATTGCCTTGAAGTTATCCNCCCCGCGCNGNTCNANGACCNCCNCGNCCGCGATCAGTTCCATGATGAAGAACAAAATCTGGGTCCCCAGCACAGCCAACAGCACACCGGCCGCCAGTGTGTTTAGGCCCGTGTAACATTTCAGTGCCATATTGCCTCGCGGTAGAAGCTCCGACCCTCCTGACCAGTTTTTCCACAAGCCACCCGAGATCACCAGCGTCACCAGTGCCGGCAACACCAGCGCCAATCCCAGCCGTAGCGGCCTCCATCCGCCAGAACCCTCGCCCGCCTGCACGATCGCCGTGAGGATCATTGTGCTGCCCAGATACAGCACCACAAAGCCCATGTTCGCCAGCGTGAACAGCACCGTCGACTTGCCCGCCAGCTCAGTATGGCCCGTGCGCTTCTCCTGCGCGCGCGACAGGAAAAAGCACACCACCGCCACCACCACATGCAGGAACATTAGAAAACCGTAAACCGAGAAAGCGTCCGTCCAGTTGGTCAGCATAAGAGAATCCTTTNAGGTCATCGTGCAGTGACCGGGAACGGAGGCAAGTATAAAAATAAAACAATTACGAAGCTCGTTTAGACTTCCACCGTCTGACCCGGCAACGGCTGGTGAATCACGCGGGTTGCACCACGTTCCAGTAACGTCGTCTCCATCCAGTCGCGAGCTGGTGGGTCGCCATGTCCGAGAAGCACTGTCCGCGGGGACATTCCGGTCGCGAAATCCACCAGCTCTTCTCGCTGTGCGTGTGCTGTCATGTCGAAAGTTCGCAAGTCACATCGGCGCACCAACTCGCCGCCGGTGTCGCTGAAGTGGAACGCTACGCCAGGCTCGCTTGCCTTTAGCCTGCCGCCCGGGGTTTCGGGGTCTGCGTAACCCACAAAGAAGATGGCTTGATCCGGATCGCCCGCCATNCGCAGCGCAAAATCATGTGCAGCAGTGTGCTCACTCATCATGCCCGCCGTGCACACCAGCAGCTTGCCGCCGCGTAGGTTCATTCGCTCGGCGTCACCACGGTCCAGCACGGTGAGGTCNAGCGCCTCGTGCAGACTGAGGTCTGGCAGACGNCGTTCCACGCGTGGTGCTTCCAGATCGTAAATCTCNGTAAAAACACGCCCCAATCCGCCAATGAATACCGGGCGGCGCGGCATACGGCCCGCCTGCATTTCAACCGCCAGCAACGCGAGGATTTCCTGCGTGCGGCCCAGCGCGAAGACCGGCAGTAGCACGCAGGCATTACGTTCCAGCGCTTCGTTGATCGCCACCACCAACCGTGCCGTTTCCTTCTCGCGCGTCCATCCGTCCGGCGTGGGAGTTGTGCCGCGCGTGGATTCCATTAACAGAACGTCCGCTCGAGCGGATTCAAATCGTGCGCCGTCCAGGATCGTCTGAGAGCTGAAACACACGTCGCCGGTGTAAAATAAGGACTCCTTTCGTCCACGCACCAATATGCCCGCCGAGCCGAGCACGTGTCCTGCGTCGAAAAACTCAAGNGTCGGCAGCGCGCCTTCTCCCGGAAAATCCTGTACCGCCCATTCTACTGTTCGGCCGTATTTAAAGCCCTGAAACAAGTGCGCCAGCTCGTCCACCTCGCGGTGGTGATACAGTGGGTATTCCCCGATGCCCAATTCTGCGCGCTGGCGTTTCATCACATTCACCGAGTTGTGCAGCACGCGTTCGACAATGAAGTANCTAGGCGCAGTCATCATTACCCGCGCATGCGGAAAATGTCGGAGTGCCACCGGCAGTGACCCGCAATGGTCGTGGTGGCAGTGCGAGAGTGCGATGGCGTCCACCGTCAGTTGATCCACCAAGTGAAACAGCGGCAGGCCGGCACGTCCGTCGTGCCGTGGGTGCATCCCNGAGTCTAGCAAGATACGGTGGCCGTCGATTTCAACGAGCCACGCGCTTGCGCCAATGTCGTCGCCCGGATTGAGGTTTGTGATGCGCATGCGAAACCGGTATGGATTACCGGTGGATGAACAAGGCCCTACTTCTTTTTGGGTTCCAGACGCGCGCGCGCCACGTCTAGCAGTGACCGTAGGCTCTTGTGACGTTGGTATCCCACAGGCGGCGTGAAGTCGCTCAGAGGAGGAGGCACCAGACGCAGGTTAGCGAACTGGATGCGCACGATCCCGTCGCCTTCAGGCAACTCAAACTTTACCGGGAATCCCGCGAGGATGTTTGCACGCCAAACGCGGATATGCACCGGCTTGCCGTCTTCCGGTGCCAGCGTCACGATCTCCCGTACGCACGGGTAGCCGTATACCTTTTCTTCGCCCTCCTTCCGGNATGTCTTTTTAAAGTTCGCCCCCAGCAGTGCCGCGTCGTTTTTTGGCATCGGCAGCTCGTACCAGCCACGCAGCCCTGGGTATGCCATGCGCATCGACTTTGTCTTGGGAAGGATCCACGAGATTGACTTGTCCAACCCCAACTGCTTCATGCCCGCCACCCCCTTGGGTGTNAGCTTNGCGCTCTTGATTTTGGCCACNTCCAGCTCCATTCGAGCCATGCCTTGGTAAAACCCGAATGGCATCTCCGATTGCAGCACTAGTTCGCGGCCCTTGAATAGGAACATCTCTGCCTTGGCAGAAAACGGCTTGTGACCCTCCAGCAATTGTAGCATCAAGGCGATCGACGCCATGTTGGGCGTCGCCGCAGGTTGCGTGCCCTTTGGCGGNNCGGCCGGGAAAGCCGCCACCGCAGACAAAAGAAAACAGGTGAAGAATCCCCTCATGCCCGCGAGNATAACATTCCTTTCCGCCTCGACAAGCCCCGAACACTCAGTTCAATGCCCTGNGTGCAACGCCTTAAGGCCATAACCACCGACGCGTGGCTGGAGCTTTTAAGGGAACATCCACCAGACCCTCGGCCCGCTCCCCGCGACACNTGGGAAACACTGGGCCTTTATCTCGTCGCTGGGCTCGTGCTGGCCCTCAACTACTACGCTGCCCCCGCTATCTTTGCGGCTCTTCCTGCGACTTGGACCCACGACGCACTGCCCGGCGCAGACCGTCTTGTGTGGATTTCCGCCACCATAATGTTTTACACAATACCGCCNATTCTTTACCTAAGGTTTATACTGCACCGTCCGCTGCGCGATATGGGACTTTCAATGCGCGGATTCACGTGCCACCTGCATGTCTACCTGACCCTCGCACTGACGGTATTAACCTTGGTTTACCTCGTGTCAGGNACNCCNNNTTTTTTGAAGACTTATCCCATGGCGCGTGACACNGCTGCGCATGGTGGGATGTTAATGGCATGGATGAGCCTTTACGCGTTACAGTTCGTGGGGCTTGAGTTCTTTTTTCGCGGTTTCCTCGTTCACGGCCCAGCTCGCGTCCTCGGCGCATGGGCCGTACCAATCATGGTCATTCCTTACATGACGCTTCACTTCCAGAAACCATGGCTTGAAACCGGCGGGGCCGTTATCGCTGGGATGGCGCTTGGAATGATCGCACTGAAGACTCGCTCCATATGTGCCGGCATCCTCCTGCACATCACGGTGGCATGGTTTATGGAACTAATGGCCCTCTACCACATCGGGAAAATGTCACGCTTACTGGGCGAGTGAGATTATTTTTTCTTCTGGAACAGCGGGAAGAGGTNGGACTCGGTGCGGGCGGTTGTGAAGAGGGGCTTGATCTTGGCTATGATATCGGGNTTCGCGTCAGCGATGTTTTTGGTTTCGCCGATGTCCTTGGTCAGGTCGAAGAGCTGGATGGGGGCGTCTGGGTTNCGGGCAACTTTTAACCGGACGGCTTTCCATTGGCCCATGCGGATGGCCTGGGTTTTGCCGTAGGAATGGAATTCCCAGTAGAGGTATTTGTGTTGGCGTTGCTTGCCACCGAGGAGGGTGGGGGCGAAGGAGATGCCGTCGATGCCAGCGGGTGAGTCGATGCCGGCGAGCTCGCAGAAGGTGGGGAGAACGTCCCAATGGGCACAGATGTGGTCGGTTGTCTTGCCGGCGTTGATGCGGCCGGGCCAGTGGGCGAGGAGCGGCACGCGGATGCCGCCTTCCCACAGGTCGCGTTTGTGGCCGCGCAGGGGGCCGTTGCTGTCGAAGAAGCCGGGCTTATGGCCGCCTTCGTAATGCGGGCCGTTGTCGCTGGTGAAGAGGACGAGGGTGTTGTCGGCAATTTTCAATTCGTCAAGCAGGTCAAGCAGCTCGCCGATGCCGCGATCCATTCGGGTCATCATGCCGGCGAAGGCGGCCACGGGATTCTTCACGCGCGTGCCGTGGCTGTACTTGCCGATGAGGTCCTCGAACTGCGGGAATTTTTTTCGGAAGGGAGCGACATCTTCCTCCGGGCACTGCATGGCGGCGTGCGGGATGGTAATGGGCAGGTAGGCAAAAAAAGGGTTCTTTGCATTGTCGCGGATGAATTTGAGTGACTGCTCGTGGATGAGGTCATGCGAGTAAGTTTTGCCGTCGAGCATCACCTTCTTGTCATTATGCCACAGGTGCTTAGGGTAAAAGGTGTGCGCTTGGCGTTGGCAGTTGTAGCCGTAAAACACATCCCAACCTTGGCGCACGGGGTCGCCGCTGGAGCCGGGCGCGCCGAGGCCCCATTTGCCAAACATGCCAGTGCGATAGCCGGCCTTTTTTAATAGCTTGGGCAGGGTGGTGAGGTTGGCGGGGATGGGCGCCTGACCTTCGGGCTGTACCTCGCGATTGCCGCGCACGAAAGTGTGGCCGGTGTGCAGGCCGGTCATCAGGCTGCAGCGGGTGGGGGCACACACGGTACTGCCGGCGTAGTGCTGGGTGAACTTCATGCCATTGGCCGCCATGCGATCGATGTTCGGTGTCTTGAAAAGTTTTTGCCCGTAACAACTGAAGTCACCGTAACCGGCGTCATCAACCATGATGAAAATGAAGTTGGGCTTTTGTTTTGCCTCAAGCGTCAGCCCGAGACACATCATCGCAAAACTGAGGATGAATTTTTTCATGGTGTAAATTGAACGGGCGTGGGCTTTCGCGCGAAGCGTCGCCGAGGCGAGGTCAATTTTTCTTGCCCTCTTCCTGTTTCTTTTTCTCCGCCTCGCGCTTTGCTTTTTCGTCGGCTTTTTTCTTGTCGCGCAGAGGGTTGCCGGGGCGGGTGGGTTTGTTGAGGCGGAATTTGTTCTCGCGGATGCGGCGGGGGTAATAGTTGTTCTCGATGTCCACGTCGGCGATCTCGCGGTGCGGATCGAGCTCGAGCTTGATTATCTTTTTCTCAGTGATCAACAGCTTGGAAACCGCCTCGGGATTGCGTCGCCAGATTTGCGCAGGCAGCCGGTACTCCTTGGTGCTACCATCCTCGAATGTAACCTTGAGCACCACGGGCATCACCAGACCACCGAGGTTCTTGAGGTCGACCTTATAAAAATTCCGCTCCTCCTTAAGCAAAGCCTTTTCTTCGGCACTGAGACCTTTGAGGAGTTTCTCGTAGGCGGCGCGATCCTTGTCGGTGATCTCCAGCTCGTCGAATTCGTTGTAAAAATCCTTCAACTCCGGGAAGGCATCCACGCGCTTGGGGAGGGGCTTGTTGCGTCTCTGGAAGAGCCGCTCGGGCTCCTCATCGCGTTTGTTCTTCTTGGCTGTCTTTTCCTTGTATGGATCACGCGTGTCGACGGAGTAGTGGTGGATGGTCTCGATGGAGATGTCCGTGTGGTCGG
>PBPF01000069.1 GCA_002724615.1 Verrucomicrobiales bacterium
TAAATATGGAATATTTGATGTTGGCCTTCTTGGGAATGTGGGAGATCATCCTAATTTTGGTGATCTGCTTGATCTTCTTTGGCGCCAAGAAACTGCCCGAACTGGCCAAGGGGCTGGGTAAGGGTATTCGTGAGTTCAAGAAAGCCTCGACCGACGTACAGGGCGAGTTCCAGCGGCAATGGGACCACGACGAGTACGAGGAGCATCGTCGCCAACTCCAAGAGGAGGAGGAACGCGAGCGCCCTAAGAAGGCGAAAGCAGAAGACAAGGAAGACTCGGTGACAGTCGAGTCTACTAGTGACTCGGAGTCAGACTCTAAGTCCAAGGCCTAACCGGCTATTCGTCATTTATCCAAATGGCCAAGGAGCCGGCAGGCGCACCTGATCCGGGTGAGGTCAAGCCTCAGCCCGAGCATGACCCGAAAAACACGGGCGATTCTTCGCCACCCACAGAGGAAGGCGAGGCCGTAGTTCGTCAGGGTGAATTCAATCTGGACGACGAAAGGCTTAAGCCTGCGCCCGGTGAGAATGAATCTATGGGAGAAACTCCACCTGGGGATGAAACGGCATCACAGTCTGAGGATAACCAAGGAGAGAGTGNATCCGACCCGCACCACGCAGGTGAGGAGGATAGCTATCATGACGAATACGCCGATGATCATTATGGATACCACGATGATCAATATCATGATGAGCATGGCGAGTATCACCATGAACACCATGAAGAATATCAGGATTCGCATTATGACGACCATCATGGGNNAGGTCAGGGATATGGCGGCTACGATGGGCTGGGCGGCGAAGAAGATGATGACGAGGACGAAGAGGAGTATGGCGGTCCGGTAAAGCCGTTTCTTGAACATCTGGAGGATTTCCGGTGGATGCTAGTCCGCGTATTCGCATCCTTGCTCGTGGGTATGGTTGTGGCTTTGGCCGGCGCCAAGTACATTGTGGCCTTTCTTGTCTGGCCATTGGAGCAAGCGCAGAAGCAGAAGGTGTTTGTTCAGAAAGACGAAAACCGATTTGTTCCCATTATGCTCGGTGGTGATGAACAAATCTCAACCATCAAGGGAGTGGAAGCCCTTTACGACCTGTTTCCCGAGGCTCGTGACCGTCTGCGCGAACTNCGGANTGACCTGCAAAAATACGAGGGCCAAACGAATNCTGACAACGCNACCCGCACTCGGATTAAGAGCATCAAGGATGAGATCGAAATAATTCGCAAGTCTGTCGAGCCCATAACGGCTATCCGTCTGCAGACGGCAACTGGTCTNGCTCCGGAAGTCAACACCACAGCACCCATGACCATGACAGTCGACCGCGGCACTGACAATCCCCGTACCGATTGGAAGGTGGATCTGAAAATATATAACCCACTAAATTCATTCATAGCTGCCTTAAAGATCGCATTGTATGGTGGACTGACNATTTCGATCCCCTTCGTTCTCTATTTTGTCGGTCAGTTCGTTCTGCCCGCGCTTAAGGTCACCGAGAAAAAGTGGCTCTATCGGGTGGCGGGCTTTGGGAGCGTCCTCTTTTTTGCCGGTGTGGCGTTTTGCTATCTACTGGTCATGGTTGTTACCCTTTGGGTGTCGGTCGGTTTTTCACATTATCTTGGTTTTGGGGCCGACGAGTGGCGTGCCGACGAATTCATAAGTTTTGTCGCTAAATTTCTTATCGGCATGGGACTTGCCTTCCAGATGCCTCTGGTCATTCTTACGCTGGTAAAGATCGGTCTGTTTGACGATCGCGGCTTGTCCAAGTTTCGCGTTTACGCCGTGGTCATCAATCTCATTGCCTCGGCCATNATTACCCCGACCGGTGACCCCTTCACCATGTGCCTTGTCGCCTTGCCGCTGCAGGTGTTGTANGAGATTAGCATTTTAATAGCCCGCGTNTGGCGCAANAAGGACGAAGCTGCAGCCGCCGAGGAATCTGAGGACGAGGAGAACAAGTGATGAGTGAAAGNCTCNCTCTCCTTTCAACCTGCAAAGTCAATCTGCTCCTCAACATCCTTGGTCGTCGTNATGATGGGTTTCATGAGCTGGAAACTCTCATGCAGCCTGTGCCGATGTTCGATGAGGTGAATATATTCCGGCGAGAATCTGGAATCAGCCTGACTTGCAACGATGCCCGACTGCCTGTTGACGGATCCAACCTAATCCATCGTGCTGCCAATGCATTTCTACAGGAAATTGAATCCACCGAAGGAGTAGAAATTCATTTACAGAAAAACCTCCCTTTGGCAGCTGGGATTGGTGCAGGTTCTGCAAATGCGGCATTCACCCTCCGTGGTTTGAATGATCTTTTTGACAATCCATTACAACCCAAGGCGCTAAACCAATTGGCTGCCAAAATAGGTTCTGATGTGCCGTTCTTCCTCCAAGACGGGCCTGCCTTGGCTATTGGCCGGGGTGAGGTTGTGAAATCTCTACAACCTTTCAAGACCCTTGATGGCGCAGGCTTATTATTGGTCAATCCCGGCTTCGGCGTTAGTACACCTTGGGCTTATCGCGAGTTGGCAGAATATCCTGATGTACTTAATGGAGAACCTGGGCGTGCAGAGGCTTTGGCCGATGCTTTAGCCGGTGGCTCCTTGGCTGAGGCTGCCGGATTGTTTTTTAACTCCCTAGAGAAACCTGTGTTTGCGAAGCACACCGTGTTGCCGGTCATCCGTGATTTCTTGAGAGCGCAAGGCGCTCTGGTTTCATTGATGAGCGGGAGTGGAGCAACCGTGTTTGCTCTCACTGAGGGACGGGCGGAAGCGGAATCTTTGCGGGCCAAATACCATGAACAATTCGGGCAGGCCGGCTGGTCTCGGACCGTCTTGCTTTAGCCTGTAGTCGCCGCTACTCTCCGCCCATGGACGAACTGCTCAAGATTCTCCGTGACAATGCCTCTCTTAGTCACGCCCAGCTTGCCGGCATGCTCAATAGCACTGAAGCTGATGTGGCGGCAAAAATAGAGTCTTATGAAAAAGACGAGGTGATTCTTGGATATCGAACTGTGCTTAATGAGGACAAGCTTAACCTCGAGATCGTTCGGGCTGTTATCGAGGTAAAAATAACGCCAGAGCGCGAAGGTGGTTTTGATCGCGTGGCTTTACGAATATCAAGATTCAACGAGGTCCACTCCTGCTACCTCATGAGCGGCGGCTATGATCTGCTTGTTATTGTTGAGGGCATTGACTTGCGCACTGTCTCGACCTTTGTTGCTGAGAAACTGGCCACGATGCCCGGTGTCATTTCCACAGCCACGCATTTTTTATTAAAGCCCTACAAGGAACACGGCATCCTGACCAGCGGGGAATACAGTGATGAAAAGCTGGCGGTAACGCCCTAGTGAATTAGCCCAAATTCCCCATCGCCCAGTCCAGCGCTGCGTAAAGCTCACCCATTGTCTCCTCCGTCTCGTCGCCCATGTTGGAAAGGCGGAATGTTTTTCCTTTAATTTTTCCGTAGCCTCCATCGATCAGGATGCCTCTTTCCTTCATCAATGTCTGCAAGCGGGAAACGTCGACCTTACGGCCGCCGGGTTTTGCACCGTTATTCACGCAGGTGAGAGTGACCGACTCTGAGCCAGCTTCCGGGAATAGTGTGAATTCATGGCTCGCCGCCCAGTNACGCGTTTTCTGTGCCAGTGTGGCGTGGCGGGCATAGCGGTTCTCCAAGCCTTCCTCGAAGAACGCATCNAGCTGCGCGGACAGCCCGTTAATATGCGGGATGCTAGGCGTGCTTGGTGTCATGTTTTTCTCGGCGTTCTTTTCGAACTCGAGTAAGTCNAAATAATAGCCGCGGTTTGGTTGTTGNGCCGCCCGCTNCATGGCGGCTGGCGAACATGTGAACAGTGANAAGCCCGGCGGCAGGGCAATGGCTTTTTGTGTGCCCGCAAGCATCACGTCGATTCCCAGTTTATCAAACGCCAGCGGCACAGCACTCATGGAGCTGACGGTATCCACGATGAACATCACNTCCGGNTAAGCAGCCTTGAGCGCGGCGATGTCTTCNAGTGGGCTCATGGTGCCGGTGGAGGTTTCGTTGTGGACCAGNGTAAGCGTGTCGTAATTGCCGCTCTCAAGACACTNGGTAATAGCGCCNGCTGTAATGGGTAAGCCCCAGTCGACCTGCAGGGCATCGGCGGTCAAGCCACTGCGATGGGCAACATCCAACCATTTGTCTGAAAATGCACCGTTCATGCAACAGAGNAGCTTGTTGCTGCAGAGATTACGGATGGCGCCTTCCATGATGCCCCACGCTGACGATGTACTGAGAAAGACCGGCCGTTCGGTGCCCAGCAATTCNCGGAGTTGTGGCTGCAGCTTGGCAAAGAGATCCTGAAAATCCCTGCTGCGATGGCCGATCATTGGTGCATTCATTGCACGAAAGGTGCGCTCACTGACCTCCACTGGGCCGGGTATATGCAATTTCAAATGGCTCATTCGGCGGCCACGGCGGTTTGGCTGGATTCACCCAAGCCNGTGATGCCCAGCTCTACGATGTCACCGGGCTGCAGGAAGCGCGGCGGATCNAAACCCAAGCCCACACCGCTGGGTGTGCCGGTGCTGATTACGTCACCGGGTAGCAACGTCATGAACTGGCTTAGGTAATGCACGAGGTGAGCCACGCCATATGCCATGTCGCTGGTACTGCTGTTTTGAAGCGTCTCGCCGTTGACTTTCAGCCACAGGTCGAGTGACTGCGGGTCTGAAACTTCATCAGAGGTGGCGATGAACGGGCCGATCGGCGCGAAAGTGTCNCAGCTTTTGCCTTTTACCCATTGGCCGCTGCGCTCGAGTTGAAAGGCGCGTTCGCTNTAGTCGTTGTGCAGNACATANCCNGCNACNTGGTCNAGNGCGTTNGCNTCNTCNACNTANCTGGCNNNTTTNCCGATNACAAANGCCAGNTCCACTTCCCANTCGGTCTTNTCGCTNTTGCGNGGNATGACNATGTTGTCNTTNGGNCCGACNATNGCGCTNGTGGCNTTAAAGAAAATNACCGGNTCGGGCGGNAGNTCCACGCCGCTTTCCTCCGCGTGCGCCTTGTAATTTAGGCCAATGCAAATGAGTTTACTGGGCCGAGTCAAAGGCGGGCCAAGACGGGCGGAGTTGTCGAAGGATGGCAGTTCAGATTGGTTTTTTAGCCATGCATTCAATCGCGTGGGGCCGTCGGTGCCAAAAAAGTTCTCGTCAAAATCTTCGCCAAAAGCGCTCACGTCCGTGCGTGTGCCGTCCTCGCGGAGTATGCCCGGTTTTTCCTCGCCGATATTGCCAACTCGTATCAGTTTCATTTTATCTAACGTATAGGGTGCCGCCGTCCACGGGATAGGGGCAGCCGGTGATGAATGATGCCTCGTCGCTGCACAGGAACACTGCCGTGGCGGCCACCTCCTCGGGCTTGCCCATGCGGCCGCAGGGCTGGTATTCGGACAACTCGCGGAATTTTTCCTCTTCTCGGCCGGGATAATTTTTTGCGATGAAACCATCAACAAATGGCGTGTGAATGCGGCCGGGCAGGATCGCATTGCAGCGGATGTTTTGCTCCAGATAATCCTTGGCCACGGAATAGGTCATGGCCAGCACTGCGCCCTTGCTGGTCGAATAGGCAAACCGGTCGTTGATGGCCATAACGCTGACCGTTGAGGCAATGTTCACGATGGCACCCCCGCGTTCGGTCATGTGCGCAACGCCGGCCTTGAGACAGTTGTAAACGCCTTTAGTGTTCACGTTCATCACGCGGTCAAAATCGTCCTCAGATGTGTTCAGCACATTCCCCACATGCGCGATGCCAGCATTATTGATGAGGCAATCCAGTGAGCCGCGCTCAGCCACGATCTTTTCAAACACAGCCGCTGTAGCGGCTTGGTCTGTCACATCGCATTCGTGTGTCGCCGCCGTGCCGCCGGCGCTCTCGATTGCCGCCGCCGTCTCTGCGGCGCCATCGAGGTTAAGCTCGAGAATGTCCACCACTGCACCCTGTTGTGCAAATGCCTCCGCAATGGCCCTGCCGATGCCGCTGCCTGCGCCGGTTACAATGGCGTTTTTATTTTTCAGGGAAAACACGGCGGTGACTTTGCCCGTGACCTCCTCGCGAGGCAAGTTCCATTCAGGGTGACAGTCGCGTTTGTGTTCATTAGGGTGAGCGCTCGTAATCAACCGGCCGAAAAGAGCACCATGCCTGAGTCCAAAACAAAACTCCGTAGCGAAAATTGGTTCAACAATCCTGAGAACCCCGGAATGACAGCCATTTATGTGGAACGTTACTTGAATTTTGGCCTTACTCTGGAGGAGTTGCAATCCGGTCGACCGGTGATTGGCATAGCTCAGACGGGGAGTGACTTGGCGCCTTGTAATCGCGTGCATCTTGAGACTGCAGAAAGGGCTGCGGCGGGTATTCGCGACGCGGGCGGTGTGCCGTTGATTTTTCCGGTCCATCCTATCCAGGAAAGCTGCCGGCGCCCCACGGCCTCGCTGGATCGTAACTTGGCCTATCTTGGTCTGGTGGAGATTTTGCACGGTTATCCGTTTGACGGCGTGGTGCTCACCACTGCCTGCGACAAGACCACGCCGGCACTTTTAATGGCTGCGGCCACTGCGGATTTACCTGCGATTGTGCTGAGCGGAGGGCCGATGTTGGACGGTTGGCATGATGGCGAGTTGGCGGGCTCGGGAATGATGGTGTGGGAGGGACGCAAGGCTTGTGCCGAGGGGAAGATCACGTACGAGCAATTCATGCAACAAGTGGCTGCATCGACACCGAGCGTGGGTCATTGCAATACAATGGGGACGGCACTTTCAATGAATTCATTGGCGGAGGCGCTGGGCATGTCGTTGCCGGGGTGCGCATCCATTCCGGCGGCATATCGTGAACGGATGCAGATGGCCTACGAAACGGGCCGNCGCAGTGTGGGAATGGTGCAGGAGGATTTGCGCCCGTCGAAGATTCTAACACGTGAGGCATTTGAAAATGCCATCGTGGTGAACACGGCAATCGGTGGCTCAACCAACTGTCCCATTCACCTGAACGCCNTCGCGCGGCACATGGGNGTGGAGCTGAATTTGCCTGACTGGCANGNGGTTGGTTACGACGTGCCGTTATTGGTNAACTGTCAGCCGGCGGGGAAATATCTTGGTGAAGCATTCCACCGTGCTGGGGGCGTGCCCGGTGTNATGCGCGAATTGATTGGGGCAGGGCGGATTCACGCGGATGTCATGACAGTGACGGGGAGTACAATTGGAGNCAATCATGCGGATGTTCCCGAGCCAGATCGGGAGGTGATTTTNACGTATGATNAGCCACTGCAGGAAAAGGCGGGGTTTCTCGTTTTGTCTGGGAATATTTTTGACGGCGCATTGATTAAGACTTGTGTAATTAGTGATGTCTTTCGTGAGCGGTACCTGTCGGCTCGNGGGTCGGAGAATGTGTTCACGGTCCGNGCGGTGGTGTTCGACGGNCCGGAGGATTATCATGCGCGCATTGACGATCCCGCGCTGGCGATNGACGAACGCAGCCTTCTGGTAATTCGCGGTTGCGGGCCGGTGGGGTATCCGGGTGCAGCGGAGGTCGTAAATATGCAGCCTCCGGCTGCGTTGATAAAGGATGGCATTCGAACACTGCCGACAATGGGGGATGGAAGGCAGAGCGGGACGTCGGCCAGCCCGAGTATCTTGAATGTGTCGCCAGAATCAGCTGTGGGCGGGAACTTGGGGTTGGTAAAAACCGGAGATGAGATTCGGGTGGATTTAAATACGTGCCAGGTGGATTTGCAGGTGAGTGATGAGGAGTTGGCGAAAAGGCGCNAGGTGTTGCCGGAGGTGAGCCTCGAGCATCAGACACCGTGGCAGGAGATTTACCGGGCGAACGTGGGGCAATTGTCGACTGGAGGATGTTTGGAATTGGCCACGAACTACCACTGTGTTGCCGATTGCCTGGCGCGCCACAATCACTAAAAAANCCCGACCGAGGCCGGGCTTGAATTCTGGTTTTCCACCACTCTAGGCGTACAAGCCGGGTACCGGCTCGGCCTTGACCAGTTCGCNCGGCTGGTTGAGGTGGTTGTAGACGATGGTATCGGGAGCAATGCCAAAGCTGTTGTAGATGGTGGCCAACAACTGCGTGGGATGCACTGGGTTCTCGTCGGGGGCACTGGCGGTCTTGTCGGACTTGCCGTAAACCTNCCCGCGNTTGATGCCGGCACCGCCGACCACTGCAGTGTAGCAGTAGGGCCAATGGTCNCGGCCTGTAGCGGAGTTGTTGTTGCCGCTAGTGGAGAGGCCCTTCTGTGGGCTGCGGCCAAATTCGCCGACGCAAATAACCATGGTAGTGTCGAGCAGGCCGCGTTGGTCGAGNTCAGTGAAGAGGCCGCTGAGGCCCTTGTCGAGCATNGGGGCGGACTGCGTCTTCATGCGTTTCTCGAGGCCNTGATGGACATCCCAGGAATGATTGTCACTGTTGGCGACCTTGGGCCAGACAATCTCAACGACGCGCGTGCCGGCTTCCACCAACCGGCGGGCGAGCAGGCAGCTCTGGCCAAAGGTGTTCCGGCCGTAGAGTTCGCGGGTCTTGTCATTTTCCTGACCGATATCAAAGGCATTGCGGGCGCGGCCGCTGACGATGAGGTTCAGGGCCTGATCGTAATATTCGTTCAGGTTAAACTTGGCGACTGCTTCATCCAGTTCGGGCGCAGCCTCGTTAATGGCGTCGCGTAGGCGTGCGCGGCGACGCAGGCGCTTNCTGAAAACCTCGGGGCGCATCTGAAGGTCATCGACCTTGATCTTGTCCATCTTNCCCATGTCCATGTCGCCACCGGGCGGGTACAGGTAATAAGGATCGTAGGCCTTGCCNAGGAAGCCGGCGGTGCCNCCTTTTCCGACGACATTGCTCTCCTGCAGTGGGCGCGGCAGCATGACGAACGGGAGCATNGGCTCTTCCTGTGGCTTGAGGCGGGNGATGTTGGAGCCGAAGTTCGGGAAATCCTTGGGGCTTGGCGGCTCCAGTTGGCCGGATGGACTGACCTTGTCGGTCGTGTAGCCGGTCATCATCTGGTAAATGGCGGCGGTGTGATTGAACAGCCCGTTGGGCGTGTAGCTCATGGAGCGGATCATGGTGAATTTATCATTCACCTGTGCCAGGTTTGGCAGCAACTCGGTGAAGTGCACGCCGGGCAGCTTGGTCTTGATGGGCTTAAACACACTACGCACCTTGTCGGAGGTATCGGGCTTGGGATCCCAAAGATCGAGGTGCGACGGGCCACCCTGCAGATAGCAGAGAATGACGCTCTTGGCCTTGCCCCAGCCGGGGCCGCCGGTGTGCTTGGCTTTCTCCGCGCGCGCCTGCAATTCGAACATCCCGCCGAGCGATAGGCCCAACAG
>PBPF01000070.1 GCA_002724615.1 Verrucomicrobiales bacterium
GGCGCGTTGATTAATGGCAGCCGTCATGGGGTGCCAGGCCGGCTGCGCAAGTTGGCGACGAAGGAGGGCTATGTGTTGGTGTCCATTGATTACCGGCTTGCGCCACAGGTGAAGATTCAAGAGATCATAAGTGACCTGCGCGATGCACTGCAATGGATTCGAGAAAAAGGACCGGACCTGTTTCAGGCTGACCCCAGTCGACTGGTTGTGGTCGGCGGCTCAGCGGGTGGTTACCTCACCATGATGGCTGGCACCCTCAAGCCGCGTCCTACTGCACTGGTTACCTACTGGGGCTATGGCAGCTTGGACGCCGACTGGTACATCAAGCCTTCGGCGCACTACCGCAAAGCCGTGCCACTAATTGACAGAGACACGGCGTGGGCGGGCGTTGGAAAGGCGGTGTCCACCGGTGCAACTGGTGATGCCAGCCGAAAGCGCGGCCGGTTTTATCTCTACTGCAGGCAGAATGGACTGTGGACAAAAATTGTCACGGGCTTTGACCCAGTGAAGGATCGTGACAAGATCACTCCGTTTTGTCCTGTCCGCAATATCACCAAGGACTACCCGCCCATCGTGATGATCCACGGCACGGCGGACACCGATGTGCCCTTTTACGAATCCGCTAACATGGCCATTGCCTTGCAAAAGGCTGGTGTGCGCCACGAGTTGTTGACCATCCCCGGTGGAGGCCATGGCCTAGGGGGAGGCGATCGTTATCTCATCGAATGGGCTCATGAGCGCGCCCTGCGTTTCATTCGTGAACATCTTCGCTGATTTGCATTGGACAATCCAGCACTCATGGGGCAGCTTTTGACAGCGGCAACGGCCGCATACCGATGAGATTTGCCGCCATCATTCCCGCGTTTTTGTTGTTGGCTTGTGGCAACGGCACCCAATCGGAGCCCGAAATGGCGGCCGGAAATAACGCCACATCCGGCCCGTCTACTCCAGCAAAGGGTGCCGCCCCGCCCGAGGCCAATGCCTCCGCACCCGCGTCATCCAAATCCGTTGACCCGCCGCATCCCCACGTGCAGAAGTTAGTGGACGGCCTGTCCAGCTATCGCCCCACAGATGTATGGGAATGCCTGCCGGCTGCGTATCAGGATGACCTCCTGAAACTCGTCCGTGCCGCCGGTGAGATGGACGAGGAACTGCACCTGAAGCTGTTCGAGGTTTTAAAGAAGGCCGCCGGTCTGGACGCCACCCGCATTGGCATCCTGCGCGAATCGTTGCGCTCGCGCGTCAGCGGCAAGGACAGCCTAGAGGCAAAACTGGCCGGCCAACTGGACAATCTCTCCGAGTTGGTTGACGCAGTAGCTAATTCCAGCCTCTCCAGTCGTGATTGGTTGCGCGATCCCAAGCTGGAAGACCTTGTCAGAGGCGACGGCGCGAAAATCATGGCCGGTGGCATGCGTTTGTCGGCAGCGCTCGGTGGCGGTTCCACTGCCTCAATGCGAGGTCTGACTGTCAAGCCGATGGTCGGGCTGGACAATATCGTGGAGTTGACCGATGGCAACCAGACTGCTCGCTGGGAATGCGTGAAACTGGATGGCAAATGGCTGCCGCGTAATCTCACCGATCGATGGCCCGCCCTGATGGCAAGTGGTCACGCCGTGTTGAAACCATTCGGGGCGAATGCGTTAAAGGACAATCCCGAGCGTAAGGCTGCACTGATGGCGCTGCTCGACGATGTCGGCCAGTCGCTGACCAAGATTGACCTTGCAGAAAATGCCTCTGATTTGGACGGAGACTGGCCCGCCATTGCCGCTACGTTTTTGCGTCTTGTTGGGAGGCCTCCGCCGCCACCTGGCCGTGTCTTGAAGTGGAGCTATGGCGGAGATCTTCCCGGTGTGCAAAACATCGCACGGTCTCTGCGCCAGCCCCGGGCCGACATCATAAAGTCGCTCGGTGAGCCCGATCAGGTTGTCGCCCCCAACCAGCCGGCCAATACGCCTCAACGACCTGAGTTTTACATGGTCTATCGAGGTCTAGAGTTGTTCGATGCCCGTCCCGGCCGCAACAACGCCCGCCTTGACGCGGTTGCCTTTGGTATCATCAACGGCGTGGTGGTGGACATTCAGGTGCAGTAGTCCCCAATTTGCCATTGGACAAATGGTGGTTTTCGGGCGATCTTATCCTGACAGGAGATGAGTCAGGAACCACTCAAGCCCGTTGTAATTGCCGTGCCCGATGAAGCACCGGCGCGTTCCAAGGGAAAGACTATTGCCATCGTCGCTGCGCTTGTGGTGATGGTTGCTGGGCTGAGTTACTTGGCATTCCTTCTTTTTGCCGGTGATGAAAACACTGCGGCCACCGATCCCAACGAGGTGACGCCCGAGTCCGCTGTCAAGGGCTGGTACGATGCGTTGGCGAAAAACCAACCACAGGTACTNTGGGCCGCCCTGCCACAGGCCGACCACGAGAAGGCCGCGCGCGGGTTCCAATGGATTGGCGAACAAGTGGGCGAGGATCGAGAGTTATACGAGCGTGGGCTGGAGGTGGCCGGAAACTTCGCCAAGGTGATGTTCAACAAGAAAAAGCTGTTTGTCGGCTTGATTGCATATCACGACAAGAAAAAGGCCAATGGCGGTGGCGGACTGGCTGGGGCCTTGGGTGCGGTTACAAGTTTGGCGGACGCCTACAAGGGAGGCGGTGCGAACGGGCCGGANTTGGGGAAATTGAAGGATGCCATTGGAGGGATTGCCGCTGACCAAATTGACCCCGCTGGGATGCTTGGCGGAGTAATGAAGGATAACGACGTTAAGCCATGGAAATTTGACGCCACCTACGGGTTGATGCGGGCAGTTCTGGACGGCAAGATCAAGGATGTCGACTGGCTAAATGAGCCGAATATGAATGAGTTCGTGGCTGATACTGGCGTACAGGTCATGACGCATCTCGACAAGCTGGAGGATCCTGAAGCCAAGGCATCTTGGAGCGACGGTTTCAAGACACCCATCAACCAGATTAAGGTTACCCGTATTAGTTGGAAGGAAGATGGCGACCCCAACACTGCCACCGTTAAGGTCGAGTGTCCGCCCATTCCATTCCTTGAGATCTCCGACCCTGGGTTTGTGGAACTTAAGCTCGCCTTGGTTGATGGCCGATGGCGCATCACTGAGGGTAAGGAGATTTTTTTCGGGCGTTTGATTGATGGCACCGAGATGACTGTNAAGAAAGTCGAAGGCATGGCAATGTTCCAAATCGCCAAATCCCAGATGGCCAGCCTGACGAAAGGTGAGAAAGATGGCATTCTGGACGTGCTCGATACGATGGACGACTACCTGATTAAGATCGATCAATTACAGTCGCCTGAGGAACTCGCCGCCATGGGGCGCAAGGCGTTGGTCGAGCCGATCATGGGCCNTGTCGGCGGGATCGTCAGTGCCGCCAACGGGAATGATGACCCCGTGAAGCCTGCTGTCACCGAACCCAACGGCGGACTCACCGGCACCATCCCAGGAAACAACCCCGGCCTNAAGGNNAAGTGGATTTATGGCAGCGAACTGCCGCCTCGCNTGCGTTTGGACAATCGAGCATACTTGGGCAAATCCAANGNTTNCATTAAGCGANTATTTGGNGTCCCNCAGGTGATACCTGCTTCGGTTGCCACAGACCCGCCAAATACTCCGCCTGCAATTCGAGCCGAGGAGTATCTTGTGTACCAAGGGGTCATTGACGTGTTGGACGGAAGNCCTGGCCGCAATCAGGTGCCATTGACGTCCGTGGCCTTTGGCTTTCAGCGCGGCGNGCTNGTGAAAATCCTTGTCCAATAGGNCGCGCCATTTCTTTNCTTGTAAATTCAGCGTTTTTGATATATCACAGCGCACCATGAATCCNGTTGTTTTGGCAATGATCGTCTCCATGGCATTGGCCGTGGGCTGTGGTGAGGCCCAGACTGACCAGCAGGCCAAGGTTGATGGAGGGGACGACATCGCCAGCNTCGAGATGAAGACGACGTTTCGCGGGAAGAAGGTCGGCAAGAANTTGACCAAGGCAGCGGAGAATATCCAGAAGATGACCACCATCGTGAAGGATGACGTNACTCGTGTCACCGGCGAGGCCAAGCGTGTTGCCGAACAGGTGTCGGCTGTCACAAAGGATGGCGTNGGTGTGGATATCACGTTGGCTCCAAAGACGAAGCCCGTTACCGAGTGGGAATACCATGAAGTCAACGCCACTGAGAAGAACCGGAAAGAAGTGCTGGCGGAGCAGGGA
This sequence comes from Verrucomicrobiales bacterium, assembly GCA_002724615.1. Classification (GTDB taxonomy): domain Bacteria; phylum Verrucomicrobiota; class Verrucomicrobiia; order Limisphaerales; family UBA1100; genus UBA6614. The sequence continues at coordinate 4,219 of PBPF01000070.1, forward strand.
CGATTGGGTTGGGAACTGACCTCCGAACGTCCGCATCCCGAAGAAGGCTTCATTCTGCAACTCAAGCGCGCCAAACCCTGAGCGCGGACAATTCAATGGACGGGGCGATTGGCGCAGTGGCTAGCGCACCGGCTTTACACGCCGTTGGTCGGGGGTTCGAATCCCTCATCGCCCACCATTGGAACTTGTCTCGGTCAACCGAACCGGTTTCCCTTTAAAAACATGACTACCATGAGAGAAAGAAATCCCGGCCGGGAATGGAGCAATGCGCATATGTTGGCATATTTCTACAATGCTTTTGCTTTTGGCAGTGATGGGGAGTTGTCCAGCGATGAGAAGCGGGAGATCGTGGCGTGCCTGAAGGAATGGATTCCTGACCTCAGCGACGAGGAGCTTTATGGCGCTTTAATGGAGTCGTTCGAATGGATTGGCGAGGACTTGCAGGAGGGAAAGGATGCGGAAAAGGTGTACAACACCATGACCGGTATCGCCGGTTACTTGAACGAGTTGCTAAAGCCCAATAACGGCGATGCGGATCGGCGCAAGTATTTCCTGTGCGACCTCGTGCGGCTGTCGGTGGCGGACGGTAATTTCGACGACACGGAGAAAGCTTGGATCCGTGCAACGGCGGACATCTTCGGGATTGAGTTCCGGATTTAACCGGCACAAAAAAACCACCGCGGGCAATTCCTCGCGGTGGTTGGACGGCGGCGCGCAACCTGATAATTAACCGCATCCCCGCAATCCGTTATCAGCGTAGATTTCGGCTTCAACGGGTCAATGCGAGGTTATTCACACCCCATTTACTTGTCGTCTGTGGCACCACCCAGCGTGACGCTGATCTTATATTTGCGCTGTAGGTGCGCATGGGCCTCGCTGGCCTTGGAATTCTTGGGGTACAGCTTGCAGGTTTGCTGGAACCACTTAATGGCGTTGGTCTTTGAGCCGGATGACTCATACGTGTAGCCGATCTGGATGGTGGCCTCGGGAGCGGCACTCTTGTGTGAGCGGGCCTGATGGTAAATGACAAGAGCCTCCTTCCATTGCTTGAGTTTGCGGTGGCAACGGGCGATGTCGAAGTAGACAGTTGGATAGCTGTCAGACTGCCGGTAGGCCTGAATGGCCAGCGGGATGCGACTGCTGCGTTCGTAGCAGTCGCCTATTTGGCGGTACCAGTTGCCGAATTTTGCGGGCACGACCTTGATTAGCGTTTGGTAAGCGGCGATGGCCTCGTCCCATTTCTTGGCTTCGTGCCAAGTTCCCGCGATCTCGGTGTGCCATTTACCTTGGTCCTCCTCATCAACCAGGCCGATGACCTGATTGTAAACCCTCACGGCCTCGCCTGGCTTGCCTTCGTAGCGGCGATGCAACCAGGCCAGACTGGAGAGGCCTTTCACCTTGTCCTCAAACTGCAGGTAGATTGTCTTGGCCTCGGCAAAGCGTTTGCGGCTGCGGTGCCAGTCGGCCATGGAGCCGCGAATGGCATCGTCCATACCGACAATCTTGGCCAGTTCGTCAAACGTCTTGAGTCCTTCCTGATCGCGCCGGGCGTAGGCATGCAAATTGGCGATGTAACCGTAATAGGTGCGAAGGGTCTGCTGATCGCGCGGGGCGGCGGCGGTTTCGGGGGCCTGCTCGCGGATATAACGGATGGCGTCATCGGCCAGTTTCAGGCCGGCGGTCTTGCGTGAGGTGTCGCCCGTGAGGCTGCTGATGGGGCTGCGGACGAGACTGTGTATCTGCTGCACGAGGGTGTAGCCGCGGTAGGAGGTTCCCAGTGCCTTGTGTGCGTCGCCAAAGTCGCCCGCATAAAAATAATATCCCGCGAGGCTCCGGCTGGCGCTGACCAAGGTGGACTGGTTCTCCTTGGTGCGCTTTATCTTGAAGGTGAGGTCGCGCCACATCTGGACCTGCCGGTTGACGTCCTTACGTTCACCGTATATCCCTGCAAGATCCCAACGAGACATCACGGCCACGTAGTGTTTTTCGTAGTCGGTGATGGCTCGGGCGTAGGCTTTCTCGGCATTGCGGAGTTCGCCGACATCCTTGTAGCACTTGCCGATCATGTACGCGGCAAGAGCGGCTTCGTGTGACTCGGGCCAGTAATCGATCACTGACTGAAATCCCTCACGGATGGCCGTGTACACCTTGCGCTGTTTTACAAGGCAATGACTCCACATGAGCTGTGCGTTGGGTGCGCCAAGACTGCGCTCGTAGAGGGTGAGGTATTTTTCATACTCGCTCATGGCGGCCTTGAACTCTCCGCGTAGGTAAAGCTTCTCGGCAATGCGCATTTGGTAGCGTTCCACCTCGCGCATTTTGGCAAAAGTCTCCACGGGGATTTGCTCGAGGTAACCNAGCGCGGCGGGAAGNGTGAAAGCGGCTGCCATGCCGATGGCNGCCAGNGCGCGGACCATTATTTTTTTTGTGCCTGAAGCCATTTGCTGTACTCCGAGTGTGAATAGATCATGATATTGGCACCAAGCCGATAACTCGCCTGCCAGATATTTGCAGGCACACCGGCGTGCCCATCGGCCCATGCATCGCCCACATCACCGGGATGGTAATACGCCACAATGCGACTTTCAACCACCCATCCATAAGCTGTGCGGCCGCCATGCGGGGCGACAATGGGCACGGCTTTTAGGTTGGCGTGCACGGGGTGATCTATGGGGATGGCGCGTGGGGTCACATTGGGCAGTACGCGGCGCATGAGGTTGAAAAACTGGCTGTGCCAGCCGCTGCTTCCGCCGTTGTCGGCAAAGAGCATGCCGTGCTTGTCGACGAGGTATTCGCGCAGCGTCTCCACATCCCGCTGGGAGACGGAGATGCTGCGTTCGCCTGTCATGTAAACCATTGGCGGGCTCTTGCCCTTGGGGAAATTGCGTAACTGCCCGATGGTCCGCACCTCAGGCGTCTTGGCAGTATTGTGGCCGGTNTTGGCGGCGTACCAGGTTAGCATGTTCAAATCGGAGTTGAGATCAAGGTCCTGATCCCAGTCGCCGCCGGAGTAGCGCAGGCGAATGAATCGGACCTTGCCGCGCCGGGTTCCGCCGGCAAAGCCCGCGCCCTTGCCTTCGCCTTGGCCCACCTCGTAGCGGTGCATGGTTTCTTCCAGTAGATCCTTTAAGATCTCCTCAATGGGNGGCACGGGNCGGATCAGGTTGCTCAGCGGATTTACGATGGGAACTTCCTTGATCTTGATTACTTGCTTAACGATTTGCTTTAGCTCCGGCTCGCCGCCGCCATCAGGCAGCTCATAAATCTCATCGCACCCGCTCATCAACAGCATCAGCAGCAGGACGATTAATCCGAACAATGCCGAGTACTGNGCGCAGGCGTTTAGCGATTGTTTTAATTTTTGCTTGGTTCGGCCGTAGTACCATGCGTCAAGGTTCAGTGGGCTCCACACGCGATGGNTTGGCTGGGCGACGGCTTGATTCATCGACTCCAGTGGACTGCGTAGNACTGACACGGGCTCCAGTTGTACCTGTCGTCCCAGCGAATCTCGCAATCGTCCCATGCATAGGAGGACAAGGTCAGTCGCCCAAAAAATCCCGCAGGCGATAAACCCAAACAACATCAACTGAACCCAATGGTTGGAGCGGGAGAAGGCATCGTCAATCACCGGCCCCATCAGTGCTGGCAGCTTGCCGGGATAAACCTCCGTCCATCCGCCTCCATTAAAACCTGCGCGCGCCAAGTCTCTGATCATGGCGGCGTTTTCACCATCCCGCCAGAACCCCTCGGTCATCGACCTGAGCCGGTTCATCTCGGCATTGGACAAGCCGTCCAAGTGTTCCATTCGATAGTGAACTGGTATTACAGTAATATCAGTTAACCTGCTCGCGGGCACGTCATTCTCCCTGAACAGCTGGAGTAATTCCTCCCTAGAAAGCTTAAGCAAATCTGCTGCCCTGACGGATGCGGGCTCNTTGATCACCGAACTGATCTCGGCGCGTGTTCCTCTGTNCAACTTTGANAGNCGATACAGGTAAGGCTCNCCGCGCGGGGTTGGGGGAGCACGCTCCCAGAAGTCCATCCACATCTCGTCATTGCGCCATAGGTTTGGATTCATGATGACNCCATGAAACATCGCCTTGGCCTGTAATTCTGGTGATAATGGTGGCTCGGCGGTTTCGTTGCCTTCGTTAAGTCGTTCAACCTTGCCGGGGAAGTCCTTTGACAGAATGTTGGTGAAAGTATTCCTGAATAACCGCATACGGCGGAAGTCGTTGGTCCAGTTCCCATAGTTATTGGTGTCAGCAAGGAACCCGTTTAAGCGCGATTGCGCGACGCTGAGTTGACTTTCATTCTCCAGCAGGCGGTAGACCCATTCATGATTTCCTGCCAACCAGGAGTTGGTGGCGAAGGAACGATTGGGCCGATCCTGCAACATNGAGGCCTTGAGCAGCAGTCGGCCTATCTCGCTTGCCTCAACTCCGGGCTTAAGCCTTGGCGTGACATTGTGAAGGACATCAATGTCCCCCTCCTTTTTCGTGAATGTGATTACGATCTGTTGATTTCCAGAGGTAATGTTGGTCACAGACTGGTTTAATCCTCTCGGGAGGGTGAAATCCTCCGGCATGTCATCCAGCCAATTGGCTTTGTTGACCTGTTGCAGGACCATGAGCTGGAGATCACTGGGGGGAAGCTTGTCTATTAGGAAATATGGATAGGATTTCATTACACCCCACGCGGTCAGTGGGATTATTGCGAAAGTGGCGAGACGCAGCAGGCCGGATTTCCAGCGGCCCGTGTAAAACCGATGAAGGCCGGTGAAACCAAGAATTACGGCAAGCCATGCGACCGGCGTAAAGCGGGTGGGCGAACGCTCGGGTTCCAGTTCCGGCAGCTGTACTGGGCGGCCATCGGCGTCGAGATACTGACCGGTGAAAAGCTGGTAAAGATCCACCACCCAGTGAACTGCGGCCCCGATAAAAGCGACCATTACGAACTGGCACGCTAAGTTTCCGCCCAGTGCCAGAGATGGAATTTCTACAAACACGAATCGAACGCCCACGAAAACCTGATCGACCAAATAGCCCAGGAACAGGAGATCGAATCCNATCATGAGTTTAAATTCCTCGTGCCATCCATTGAATTCCGCCGGATGCACGCNCCACATGCCGATGGCTATCACGGCACCGATCCCCAGCCATGCCAGCTTGAGCAGGCCAAGCCGCCAGCGTCCGGTGTAAAAACGATCGGCACCCACCCAGCCGAGAACGATGGAGAGAGTGCATGCCGTCGCAAACTGATGTGATGAAGCCTCCGATTCCACCGGTTGCATGCGGACTGGAAGCCCGTTGATGTTACGATATCGGCCGAAAGCCAACAGGATGAGATCTGCGAAGCAAAACACCGCTGACAACAGGAAGGCGGCGGCAATAGCCAGCCAGGTCGTGTCTACTTGTGATGCGTCTACTTGAGAGACCGCCGAGCCAACGGTTGCCCAGAAGTGCAGCGGCAATTCCTGCACACGGTATATAACGAACTGAATGGTGTCGGTGCTGAAGAAGTCCATGCCTTGGAACTGCGCGAACCAAGTCTTTATGACAGGGGGATCGCCACGCCACGTACACCATGTGTCCGCGATGCCAGTACAGATTAGCCACCAAGCCAAGGCAAGGAGCCCGGAAATCTTGAAGAGCCCCAGTTGCCAGCGACCCGTGTAAAAACGATCCAGTCCCAAAGGGCCGGCCAGCAGGGCTAGGATGAAGGTAATGGAATATTTGCTGGACGATGATTCAACCTCGCCTGCGTCATTCGTATCGATCCTGTCCCGAGTCCAGTAATGGTGCGATTTTCTGTCCACCCACCAAATGGTCCAAGCCAAGCCAGTCAGAAAGATCAAGACCAGTCCTCCGCGCGCTATTCCCGGTCCTAGACCGAACCATCCGATCCATTCGCTGCCGGCCACGAGCCATTGCCAAGCAGGAATGATGGCTATGGTGGCAAGCACCCACCAAGCCCGGTCTTTCCAGCCCATATATTTCTGTAGCCAGCGAAATGTGATGAGCGGTAACAAGGCAATGGCCAGGGAGTGGGTGAAGCCCAGAAAGATTGTTTTCTCAGGGTGTCCTCCAGTTTGCATGATGGGCCAGAGGCAACACATGACCAAGGCGACGGTAAGCAGAAATGGAGCGGCGATCCGGAACGCATTCTTCGGCCATCCTCTCGGCTCGAGCCATGACTTAATTTCCGCCGACCAGAGCTGCACGGCCGCCAAGTGCAAAAAGAAACAGATGACGGGTAGGAATACAGGAACCCCATCGTTGATGAGTGCCGCGAAAACCAGCGCGCACCATGAGAATGTGGTTGTGGCTGTCCATGCAGTCGGTGAAGCCTTGTCGCTATCGTTTAGCAGGTTGCTTCCAGTCAGGGTGATAGCCAGTAAGATTCCGCTCATCCACAGAAGGTCTTTAAACATGCCAAGAAGAGTTGCTGGCAAAAAACCCGCCGTGAAGCTAAGTGGCCAAATTAAGGCGATGAGAAAGCCGAGCGAAACCACGCTCATGCCTGCGGGCACCGCGATACGCAAGAGCCGGGAGTGCCCGGCGGAAAGGCCGCCATTGAGGAGCGCTGGATTGGCGATGCAAAGGCCGATGACAGCAAATTGCGCGAGAGCGAACAACAGTAGTCCAGTGCCGACGGTGGGCAGAGTGCCCAGCAGTTGCCAAGTACTTACCAGTACGGGAGCGCTTGTTGTGATCTCGGGATTTAACCCTTCCATGAACCGGGTTAGTGATGGGACGGGGAGAATTTGGCTGAACACAATGAGCGCGCCAATGGCCAGCATAACCGTGTTCCGGAGTTTATTACGGTGGTGGCCTGCGAACAGGTTGCCCAAGGCGATTGGGAGCCCGAGCATCATGGCGGTCAACCCGAGTGGTTCCTTTAATGCGCCGGACAGGAGGGTGGTGGTGGCGGTTGAGCCTGCCATCCCGAGGGATTGAGTGAGGAAACCGTGCATTCCAAAAANAGCACCCGCAGCCAAGGTTGCGAGGCTGGACAGGATAAGGCCGAGGGATGCGAGGTTCAGCTTGCCGCCCAAGCGAGGGATGACATTACCGGCGGTGAGGATGCCGGTGAGCGCGGCGAGTAGTTGCAGCACCATGATGGCGGACAGCCAGAGNGCTAGGGTAGAGTTCGATTTAAAAAGGCCAATGGCTTGGGCGGCTGGCATGGAGACGAACTGGGAGATGGGGGTCACCCAGAATGCGACCAGAGCAGCGGCGCCAATTGCTGAAGCAGCCATGGCAAGCCGTTTTTCAGGTGCACAGAAAAGCGCATAGCCGCCGGTGATTAGGCCGCCGGTTCCNAGCAGAAACAGGGCGGGGTGGAGCCAGCTGGCGGTAGGAATCTTAGGCAGGAATTCCACCAAGGTGGCNAGCCCCGGGAGAATTTGCGTGGAGATNAAAAGGGGATATAGCAGGAGCAGNAGAAGAATGGTGCCGCTGCGAAGTGGGTCGCGCGCAGTGCGCGACAGGACGATCATCGTGATGCCAACGATCAGCGGCCAAAAGTGGACTAGGGCGCTGATANAATTGCCGGTGTTTGGATGCGGAACCAGCCAGAACACGCCGAGTGATACGGCGCCGACAAGGATCATTGGCATTGCAGCGCGGACTTCCGGACGAAGGTGGCGTGCGAGTGCTCCAGTTAAAAGGGTGGTCCAACCGAGCAGGAAGAAGAAGACAGTCCATCCGGGGAAGTTGCTGATAGCTTGCGCGTGCGGAAAAAGGGAGTTCGTTTCGAAGCCATATTCCGAGAGGCCAAGAGTTACGGGATAGACCAAGGTTAGTCCCAAAATCACACCGGCACGTGCGGGTGTTACTGGCCATCGGGACAGGACGACCATGACTACACCGACGATCAGTGGCCAAATGATCGTGATCCAGTCGCTGATACCTTCGGCATCGAGGATCTGATGGCCGGAGAAAGAGACGCCCTGACTGCCCGCGAAGTTTGCGGCGGGCAGCAATACGCCCGCGATCAACATNAACCCCACCACCAGCATGGCCCTTTGCATGAAAGGCGCTTCCTGGGTGGGGGTCATGGCCTTGAGNGAGNAGGATTATTTNATNTGCTTGAGGTCGTCGAGGATGTCGCTGCCGCCGGTCTTGCTGTCAAACACGTTGGGGTCCGCGGGTTGGCCAGTGTTTTTTCCACTGACNCCCATTTTCTGTGCGGGATCCGNCTGGCCCTTGTTGACGAGGGTGGTGGCGTTGTCATCCCTCTTGACTGGCGGAGGGTTTTTATGCAGATCATCGATTTTGAACTCTTCACCGGTGAGTTCGAGATCCTCGTTGTCATCCAGTTCCAACAGGGCTTCGGGTGCGTCGGCAATCTCCTCGGCCGAAAGCTTCAAGTCACCATTAGTGTCCAACGCATGGAACAAGGCCGCGGAGGCGTCCTTGGGCNTAGAGGGGATGAACTTCTTTTCTCCAAATAGGAATGCCAAGCCGGTGACGGTCGTGAGCAGGAAAACAATGACGGCGACTGACACGAGCAGGCTGCGCATCAGGCTGCTTTGGGCGATGGCACCGAGCATCTCGCGAGGGGAACTGCCGCGAATTTCCGAAATGAAGCCGGACAGTTCGCCGGCGGTGGCGGCAGTGTTGGCCTTTAGCTTGCGAAGGTCACGGCTGACGCTGGACATGGGCTTAGGGTTTTTCTTGGCGGGNTTTCCACGGCTGATATTCACCTCTGCGGCTGGGNCCTTGGGGGCGGCAATTGCCCCGGGAATAGAGGACAGCGGTTCCCAGTTTGCCGCGCCCTCGTGCCACGCCTGATCATNGGGTGAGAGCTTGCCTTCGGCCAGGAGCGATTGGACTTCCTCAATCTCCAGCGGNCCGATTTTCTCGTCGTTTTTTAGGACATAGATTTGCATGNCATTTTTTAGGGTTGGACGGTGTGTCGCGNGGCAGTGNTCACTTTTTNTCCTCNAGNACGTGATGCAACTCGCCNCCGGCTTTGCTGACAGCTTCAATGACTGGCTCAAACAGGTAGGCGGGTGTGTCCTTGTCGATCTTTAGGAGCACGGTGCGCTCGCCGGGTGGGAAGTCGCCGAGAATGCCGCGCGCACCGGGGCCGCCATCAGGATTGTACAGTGCNATGCCCAGAGCATCGGGGTTGATGCGCACTCCGTTGAGGTATGTGACGCGCTTATTGTCGATAGCAACACTGACCCGCTTGTGCTGGGGCTTCACTAGTTCCTCGGCCTCGGCCTTGTTGACCTTGAGATGGCTATCGTCGGTGACGCGCGCAAGGATGATGAAGAAGATGAGGAGCAGGAACGCAATGTCGCCCATCGCCATGGANGGCACGTCGGCATTCAACTTGCGACGCTGTAAAATCATTGGACCTTGCGCATGAGGGCGACAGTGCCGCCGAGGTTCTCGATGGTGGAGGTGACATTCATCCAGCGCGCGTACGGCACGGTGGGGCTGCAGCGCNCAGTGACGGTACGTTCTGCGGCAAGGGCTTCACTGGTCTTGCCTTCGGCATCCTTGGCGGCNTTGAGGCGCTCCTCAAGTTTTTCTGTGAATTCTAAGACACCCATCACCTCGCCGTTGAGCTTTACATGATCGCGCTCAATGTTGACGCGGATAGGGTTCTTGGACTGGCGTTGCTTGTCGGAATTGGGAATCTCCTGCGGTCGTCCGTCCTCCTCCTGTACGGAGGCGCAGACGAGGAAGAAGATGATAAGGATGAAAGCGATGTCGCTGGTGGCACTCGCGGGTGGTTCGGTGAGCAGGGATTGTCGGCGGAGTTTCATTACTCGCGGCGCTCCTCGCTGCTGGCTTGGTCGAGGGTAAGTTGGAGGGTGACGGCTTCCATCAACTGTGTGGCGGATTCCTCGACCTCAAGTACAAAATTGTTGATGACGCTTGAGAAATAGTTGAATGCCATGAACGCGGGGATGCCGACCATCAGTCCGAAGCAAGTGGTCAGCAGGGCAACGCGGATACCGTTGGCGGCGTCGGTGACGATGTTCTTGCTGGTACCGTTCTCAACATTCTGGACGATGTCGTTGAACGACTCGATCATGCCAGCGACGGTGCCAAGGAAGCCGAGCATGGGCGCGACGCTGGAGATGATGGCGAGCATGGGCAGATGGCGCTCGAGCGCGGCAACAATGTGGACGCCATAACTTTCCATGCTCTTGACGACCTGCTCTTCTAGTCGGCCGGGATCGTAGCCGAGCTTGCGCAGAACGACATATTTGCGCATGCCGTTGGCGAGAACGGCGGCGACGGGGCCTTGTTCGGCCTCGCAACGGGCGAGGGCTTCATCGGGACGGTCATTGGTGAGGTCGTCGAGGACTGCTTGGCGTAGGGCCTCGTTATCGGTGCTGAGCATCTTGAGCGACCGCCAGCGCTCGATGATGACCGCCAATGCAAGAATGGCCAGCAGCAAGATGGGTAGCATGAACCAGCCACCGGTGATCAGAAAGCCAATGGGCCCCGTCTCTCCAATGCGGTCGAGCCAGGTGGCTTCCTGTTTTTCTTCCTCTTCGGTATCGTTTTCGTTGTCCTCCGTTGAGGTGCTGTTGTCCTCGGCGGTCTGGTTGTCCTCGGTGGTCTGATTGCCGTCGGGTGCGGCGGCGGCATGCACGCAAAGCACCAACAGGAGACAGGCGAGGGCAATGAGGATTCGCTTCATCGATGAGTTGCTAGTGACGGACGAGCTTTGACCAGTAGGGTGGAGCGGGTCAATTGTCATCATCGACAGAGTTGGCCTCGGCCTCGAACTGGGCGAGCATTTCCGGCAGCGCAAGACGGCCGCGGGCAAACTTGGCCGCCTCGCTGGCCGGGAAATCCCAGCGGCATCGGTTGTAGCGGCGGAAGGCTTGCGGCACGTTGTTGGCCATGCGCCAACTTTCGCCGGACCAGAAAATGGACTGCGCGGAGAGTGTGTCGTCGGGGAACTTCTTGATGAACAGGTCGAACACCTCGGCGGCCTTCGCGTAGTTCTCGTCCTTGTAGTGGCACTGGCCCCAGCGGAAGCCCATCTTGGGCGCAGCCTCGTGGTCGCTGAAGCGTTCCATGAATTTCTCGGCGACCTTGGCAGCGATTTTGTAATCCTCGCGACTGTAGAAATACTCGTTGATACGAATCATAGTCTTGGGGATCAGCGGGCTCTTCGGATGCGTTGCGGCAAGTGTTACGTATTCTTCAAGCGCGCGGTCGAAGTCTTCCGCCTCCTCGTAGCACTGTGCCAGCTTGTATTGCGCGTCGGCGGCCAGCGTGTGGTTTGGGTACTGGCGGACGATGAGTGCGTAGCTGTTGGCGGCCTCATTCCAGTCTTTTAACTCCTGCGAAAATTGTCCGCTGAGGTAGGCGATGCGTGGCAGATACTTGGGGTCGGGATAGTCGACCATGATCTCCTTGAGCATGCGCCGGCCGGCCTTGAGTGCCTTCTCAGCCTCGCCCTTGCGCTCGAGCGCGAGATTGTTTTTAAACAACTCGAAGTAGCTCTCGGCAATGTGGAATTGTGTTTGCACCGCCAGTTGCTGGTTTCCAAAAATCTTGCTGAACGCGCTAACTAACCCGTCGGTGCCAATGGCCACGGGCACTTCAAGATTCAGGGTGGCGTTACCCTCGGGTGTGCCGGCGGCACTGTCGGTGTAAACCACGTTCAGGTTGTCGCCAAAGAAGCACTCGATTTCCTTTTTTATCTCATCAAAGTTGCCTGGCGTGGGCGTCTCGCGCGCTTTGAGGTCCAGCGAGCCGGTGAAAACGCCGCTGTGACTGAGGGTCTCTGCGATCTGTATCGTCTCCTGTTCGCCCGACTTGCTGCGGATGACAATCTGTGCTGTGTCGCGTTCATCGGAAATATCGAGGTCGGGATCGTTGATGACTACGAAGAGCTTTTCACCAACATGCAGCATCTCGAGCGACTCCTTGTAATCCTCCTCTGTCACCGCAAGTGTGCCGTCAGTCACCAGTCGACCAGTGGTCGCCAATTCGAGGGATCCACCGCCCGGGCGGATGGCATCTTCGTATCGTGCATTTAAGCGAGACTTGCCGTTTACGTTNAGAACCGTGTAGACAAGATTGGAGNCGGGTCCGTCGTCCTCTTCCTCGGCGCCCGCAGGCTTCACGCGGCCAATTGTGTTCANGTTGTCGCCCAGTGCGCGCGGGACGGTGGAGGGNCTGCCTTCGCCGCCNAGTTGCATGCGCACCTGCCCGACAAACCGACCCATCAGCAACGCCGCATTTCCCGTGGTGGCGTCAAGGTTGCTGAAGTCGCCAAATTGTGTGGACAANANACAGGTAACTTCCACTGCGTTGGTGGTGCCTGCGTTTAACANCACCTTGACCGTCGAGAGGCTATCCTTGGCGGCGTCGGGGTCGAAGACTTCCACTGTCAACGGTACGAAATAATTTACCTCGGCCATGTGGCCCGCGGGCAATTCACCGCTAGTGGACTGGTATTCCGCACGCGGCAGTGCTTCGCTGTCGGGTGGAGGTTGGATTAGCCGCGTCTCCACGATGCGCAAGCGGCCTTCGGTGGGCTCATTGCCGAACACCTGGCCTTCTCGATCCACTGTGTTGCCCGGAAAGGTGTTCTGCGTGTCGGTATAGCGACAGACGATGGTGTCACCCGGCTTGATGACCAGTTTACCGTTCGCCGGCGCTTCGGTGGTGTCCACTTCCACACGGAAGGTGCCGGAATATTCCTCTGTCTCAACTGCCTCGAGATCCTTCCATTTCTTCCCGTTCAGCCAGATGCTCACCGGCACCTTGTCACGCTGGTCGGTTTGGTCCATATCGTAGTCAACCACTTCAAAAGTCACCCGCTCGCCGGGATCCACGCGTAGTAATTCCTTGCGGGTTTGTTGCACTTGCCCGGCACCGTTTCGCGTGAAGTCAAAGGCGATCGGCACGACCTCCGCGTTATAGTAGGTCGCCTGAAGTTGTTCCGTTAAAAGACGGCTGCCACCGTTTACCGCCACCGCTGTTTCATCAGTGTACGACGCAGTGATGGTGTCCCCGCCGGCGATCTCAAGGATGTTGTTGGTGGCGAGCTTGCTGACATCCTCCTTGGTCGGGATGGGTGCCTCCTTGGGGCCACGCACCTCCACGTGGTTGACTGCTACCGAGTCGCCGAGATATTCGTGCACTTGGAATTGCACGTAGCGCATCGGCGTATCGCCGAAGAAAAACTCCCAACTGCGGTCACGCAGGATGACATTCTCACCACTTGCCGGCCGCAACTCAATGCCCGCCAGATTCATTAGCGCGCCGTTGGCAATTTGCACTGGCACGATTCCAATTGATTGCGGCCCGCTATCCTCGATGAAGATCGCCCCGATGCGCGTGGGTCGGTAGGTNTTCCAGTTGCTGGTATTGGGCGTGGCAGCCTCGATGACCTGATCGCCAAATGAAACGCGATACGTTGATCCGCCGCCCTGATGTGCGAGGTTCAGCCATACCTCGTACACGCCTGCCTTGGGCGCTTCGAATTTCCACTGTAACGTGTCTTCCGGAGCCTGCCAAAAACCAACCACTTGTGTGTCTTTCTTTAGTCCNTCCGCGAGGCCGAACTTCTCTGTCTTCTTTTTGAATTCAAACTGCGCATTGGCTGATGCAATGGTTTCAGNNGGTNTCTNCGCNTTGGNTGGCGCGCCGAAAAACTGNGCGGCGGCCTCGAGATCGAAATCTTCCTCCGTGAATGCCACCGGCCTGGGGGTGCTGATGTTCGGGNTGGACCGGGCGCGAAGTGCCGAGACGCCGGTTTGCGCCTTTTTCACCGCCGCAAAGATTGCCAAATCGTGGATGCCTTCTTTCAGCCAGATATCCACTGGTCGTTCTGCCGTNGCCAGNGAGGGGGCCAGTTCCANNCGGCCGTTCACCGCGACGGCAATGAGGTCGCCGCCCACTTGCAACCGCACCGCNCCAGCCTTTTTCTGCACCAGCTTGCCGTGCCATAACACCGAGTGTGCCGCGTCCGCACCTTCTTCGCCCTCTTCAATGCTCCATGAAAGCTTCGTGACCGGTTTGTTGCTCACCGTGGCTGCCTTGGCCAGTTCAGCGATTTGTTCCCATTTGGTGAANCCGGTGTGATCGCCCTTGAACACCAGTTGCCGCATTGGGCCGGCAGTGGTGGCCACTGCTTCGGCCCGTGGGATGGCGGGATTGGCCGCCAGCTGAAACCAGAACACCCCGTCATGGCTGCCCAGTACCGTGGCGCGNACNGGGGCGTTTTCGGTGGCATTGGGCGTGGAGACAAGGAGTCGCGATATGTCATAAACCTGCTTCATGTCCACCGTGAGTGCCTTGGGGGTCTGGCCATCGGGCTCACTTTGCCAATAGCTCTCACGGCTATGATCAATGGCCATTAAGGGATTGTGATCGATGGCGCTATCGGTGGCTGCTGCGCCCGCGGGCAGTTCGGCGGTGGGGATGGCGGCCTTGAACTCGCCGGTATGTGAGCCGGTTTCCAGCAGTTCTACTTGCACCGCGTCGCCGCTGTCGGCGCGCAGGGTGATAAGCACTTTGTCTTCAGCATCGCCCATGTCGCGGTCGGCATCCACTACGCGGAGGAAGATGCGGTTGCCTGGCTTGACTTGGTTGGCCGGGCGCCCTTGGGAAACGCGTCGGTCTTCGTCCTGTTGCTCCTGCTGCTCGCGCTGGAGGCGTTCGGTCAGGGTCTCCTTCTCTTCATCAATAATTTCGCTGCTGGCCACGTCGAACTCGCCGTCGGCTGCAATACGGATTTCGACGTCCGACAGCGGGATGGTGCGGAACTGCTTCTTAAATTCCTCAGGATAATCGCTCTCAATCACGTCCCGTCCGGTCAACTGCAGCAAGCCGTCTTCCGGCGTAACCGTGCCTAGCGTGGTGTCCACTTCGCCTCGGAAGAGCCCCTTGCCGCCGCCGGCCGAGCTGCGCAGGTGCACCAGCTCACGGTCGCCGCCCGGCTTGGTGGTCACCACCACCGGGATACTCGCCTGTCCGCGGCTTACGCCCAGGTCGCGGTCATGAACCACGATGGACAGTGCGTTACCCGGCGTATGCAGGCGCTTGCTGTGTTGGCCCAGCTTGCCGACAATGCGCAGCAGATTGAGCTGCTGCAAATAGCGTTGCTCGTGCTCGTAAATCTCCGACAAGTTGAAGAGCGTTTGGTTGGCCAGTTCCACGTCCGGCACACGCTCGAGGATGTGCTGGAACTTTGCCCGCGCCTCGTCGTGCTGTTCCTGTCGGAACATCAGTAGGCCGGTCAGGAATTCTGCGCGCACCGAAACGCGCAGGTCTGCGTTCTCCTCCAGTTCCTTGAAAATCAGCGATGCCTGGTCAAATACCTTTTGGCTCATGAACGTCTCGCCGATGCCGAACCGGGCCTCGATGGCGTGCGGTGTGCCGGCGTAGCGGTTGGTCACCGTGGCATATTCCGCGCGTGCCACGTCGTAGCGTTGGCCCTTGAAGTAGCTCTTGGCCAGCAGCAGTTGCATGTGCGCCTTGGCGTTCTCGCTTTGCTCCTTGCTCTCGGGCTTGTCGGGGTCGGTGTACTTGACCAGCCAACTGCGCAGGGTGTCCTCGACCGATTGCAGGTTTTCCTCGCCGCCGCCGGCCATCAGGTGGTTGCAGACAAACTGGATAAGGTCTGGCGGCAGATTCGTGCGGTGTTCTTTGAACAAATCGGCGTTGGCGTTATAAAGCTCCAGCGCCTTATCCTTGTCGCCCAGCCGCAGGTACAGCGCCGCCTGTAGCAGCGGGGCCATCGGGCTGTCCTCGTCGATCGTTAGGCCCACCGCACCCATGCGGGAGTGCGCCCGCAGCACCGCGCCGCGCCCGGACTCCTTCACCTCCTGTGGAACACTGGTGACGTGCGCCAGCATGCCAGTCAAGATTGTCGCGCTCTCCACGTAGCGCTTGGCCTCGAACGCCTTCTGCGAGTAGCTGCGGAAAGTGTTCCAGCGGCTGTGGTCGTTGTGAGTGTGCTTGGTCACACGCGCGAGCATCAGCAGACGGGGCATGGCCGGTTCCTTGTCGGTCTCGCCAGCCACGAGGAGGTCGCACGCGGCCCACGCTGAGTAGTCGCGCGCGCGCAGTCCACGCACCGCCTTGTAGACCTCCAGCTTCGCCGCGTCATCTAGCGGCTTGAAGCCCTTGTACGCGGGGTTTTCGGAATCGAGGTACGTCTGGTTACTGATGGCGAAGTCGCGCCACGGGCTGGCGAAGCCGCGCCAGTCCTCATTGGCAAACGGGATGCCGGCGGACTGTGCCTCGATTTTTTTTACGGCATCTGCAAAGGCTTTTGCGTTGCCCTGTAAGCGAAGGACATCTGTTGCCTTGTGCGCAGCGACGCGAACCTTCAATTCTGGCCAGCGATAGTCAATTTGCTCGCGCAATGCGGCCGGAATGTTGCCGCCAAAAAGCAGCAGTCGCTCCGCGCTGGATCGTTCTTCACCACGCCCCTCGGATTTGGCTTGCACTGCGCGCGTCCAATACGCCACCGCCTCGCCTTTCCGGCCAAGCTTATAGAGTACATCAGCAATGTAGTCACCATAGTGCGGGCGCACCTTGCCACGCGCGACCCATTGGTAAATCTGCACTGCCAATGCAGCGTCCTTATTCAGTTCCGCCGCCATCATCAGTGCCCGCGCCAGGTCGTAATTGAAATTCTCCACCATCGGCGGCAGTCGCAGGATTTGCTGTGCATACTTCTTGGCCTCCTCTTTGTCCTTATCATTTAAGAACCCACTGATGGTCCACAGCGCTGCGGTGTGATCCTGCGGGTGTTTCTGAAAAAGCTGCAGGGCCAGTTGCTTGGCCCGTTCGGGATCACGCTTCTTGGCATAGCTGATAAGAGCACTGCGCTGGGTGCCGACCAAGTGGAACCGCAGTGGCTCACTGAGCCCATTGAAGTTGGCCAATGCGCGGTCGCGGAGGGGGATGGCCGTCTTCACGTTGTCGTAAGGCCGACCGTACTTTAGGACTGCAGCAACCTCCGGTAGTTGATTTTGCTTGGCAAGTAGGCCTGAGATGTACTGCGCCTTGCCGCGGTGGGTCTTGTCGCGTCGCATGGAGCTGGCCCAATTGGAGACGTAATCGCGGTAATAGCCGACCGTAATGAAATTGCGGCGCTCGGCAAGTAGCGCATTGACATCATTGCGGAACTGGCCGCCGTCGGGCTGTAGTGCTAGCAGATCGTTGATGAGTGATGATTGGCGGCTGTCGTATCGGTGCGTCTCGCGGATGGCTGCGCGGGCATTGGCAAGGCCGCGGGGGATATCCTTCATCCGCTCAATGTACAGTGTGCGCGCACGCGCGTGGTGCAGCGCAAGCAGGTCATACTCACGTTTGGCAGTGCGTGTGGTGGTGAGTGCGGCGTTGAGTGTGCGGTCCGCCTCGGCTGCGAGTTGGTTGACGGTGTTCTGTTTGGTGGTCAGGTCGCGCTGTGCCGTACGCAGGGCGGTGGTCCGCATTTGGGCAAGCTTGGTCGCGGTGGTGAGGGCGCTTTGCGCGGTCTTCTTTTTCGCTGGATCATTTTCCTTGTTGAACACATCGCGCTTGGCGGCTTCATCCTTTTGCGCGGCCTCCAGGTTGGTTTGCGCAGTGCCGACCGCGTTCTGAGCGGTGTTACGGGCGTTGATGGCCGTGTCCATTAGCCATGTGACATAGTAGTAAGAAATGTTGCTGGCACCGCCGGCATGAGGCAGTGCGCCGGCCAGATAGCGGGCTCCCTGTTGTGGGTTGCCTTCGCGGGAATTTGCGTGACCTACCCAGATGTAGGCATCCCAGCGCTCGCGATTGTTTGGATACTTGCGGCCGATGGCAGCGACTTCAGGAGCAATCTGCGCGGCCTTTGCGCCAGCGTTGTACATGTAGCTGATTTGCCGCAAGTGCAGCTCGGCGCGGTCCTCAATGGAGCGTGCCTGCTTGAGGCTGGCAACCGAGTTGGCCCACTGGCTTTGGCTGGCGTAGCTGGCGGACATCAGCTCGTGCAGTTCACGCTGCATACGGCGGGTGAGCGGCAGACCCTTTTTAAACACCTTCTGAGCGGCGGCATTGGCCTCGGCCCACTTGCTTATGGCGCGATACTCATGCACGGCACGAAAGCCAGCGCGCAGGGTGAATTCTGAGGGTGGTAGCTTGTCCAGCAGACTTTCGGCCATTTCGGCGGCGCGGATGCGGATCCGCTGGTTACCGGTGTGCACATACAGCTCGCTGGCGCGTTGGGCAGCCACACGGTTGGCGGCGACGGGCCGATGCAGCCACAGGGCGCGATAAGCGTCAGCGGCCTCAATGCGCTTGTTGTTGCGGACGAGCGCGTCTCCCAGTCGCTGGGCGACATCGATGGCTTCGCCGGAATTGGGGTAGCGCGAGAGGTATTCGCGGGCGTAGGTGATAAAGTCATCGCGTCGCGCCATGACCTCGAGGCCGTCGAGTAGCTTGAGCATCACTGCGCGATGCTGGGCATGTGTGGACTGTGCCTTGGCAAACCGTTCGCCAACCCGTACAAGGCCGAACACACGGCCGTTCCCATGGTAAAGGTCCACCAGCTCGAGCATAGCCTTGGCACCTTGCGGCGAGCTGTCGAGTGCCTTGCTCAATTCGGCCTCAAGTGTCTTGGCCTTGGCATCCACCTCAGCGGCGGGCGCGGCAGCCTGGACGGCCAGAGTCGGGAGGAGCACGGAAAGAAGGAGGATCTTTTTCATGATGAAATTATTTGAACTAAATTGTAATTAAAAGCCGGCTTTTGAGAGTGCCTGGCTGATGCGCTTGGCCTCAGGGGCAAGCTGGCTCTCGGGAAACTCATCGATCATTTGGT
>PBPF01000008.1 GCA_002724615.1 Verrucomicrobiales bacterium
CGTACAGCGTTTCCACATCCAAATCAAACTGCGCCAAATCCACCGGGCGCACCTGCCATTTCGGATGCGTCACTTCATATTCCATCGTCTCGCCGTCGGTTTGGCGGTTGTAGCCCCAGTAGTGCTCGATGAAAAACTCCTCCTGCGGCTCCGGCGTTCGCCAATCGCCCGCTGATTCCACCGCCATCTGTTGTATGGCGCCGTTCAGTTCCAGTTCATACGCCGTGCTCGCGGCATCCACTCGTGCCCGCATCGGCAGTGTGGCATACGGCTCGTTGTACACCGCNCGGGCCACCCACTCGACNATGCGNCGCGGCGTCANNTCNCGCAGNAACACCACNCCCCGCCGCACCTCNCCANCCACNTCACGCCGCACNTAAAACCNCAGNTTGATCTCCGGAAAATCCCGATGCCCAATNGCCGGCACGCCTTTNACCGCCAAATTCAGGAACCGNAACCCCACCAANCTCACCCAATNNTCCCCCTCCCACGGNTCCAGCTCCGTNCCNGCCGGCACATGCGNNTGCAGCANCGCNGCGTCCACCCGCCAGTTCAGCAGCACCAAATCGCGCCACACGGCACTAAGGAAAGGCTTACGCATTTGAGGAGAAGCATGACATACTGCTCGCCAAGATCCAAAACGATTGCTTCAAACTGCATGCCGGTTAAGCTGGGCCCATGAGCGACGAGCATCAGGAGGATCCGCTTCTAGATCAACCTGCCCTTACCCNCGCCGATTCGCCAGCAGTCTCTCCGCGTTTTGCCGGCTACCTCTGCCCGCCCGCAGGCATTTGGCTTCATTGGAAAACGGTACAATCGGGAATCATGGAGAAAATCGTCTCCACTATAGGCCTGCTTATTATTTCAATTCTTCACCTGATTGTTGGCGTTTGGCTTTTAAAGGCCATTGGCTTGGTGGTGGTGGANTGGCCGGGCTATGGTTTTCCTCCCGGNCTGGCATGGGCATCCCCTTCACTCTCCGCCAGTGACTGGGAAAAATCCACGGCTACCATCGACACCAACTCCACTGATATCTGGCCAGGCTTTCGCGGTGCCCAACGTGACGGCGTGTACACAAACAGTGCCATCCGCACCGACTGGGACAAAGCCNCGCCACGTCTTCTTTGGAGAACCAAGATTGGTAAAGGGCACTCATCGATGACCATTGCGCAGGGGCTGGTNTTCACGCAGGAACAACGCATCGAAGGGGAGGTAGTCACCGCCTATAACGCCGCCGACGGCAAGGGCGTGTGGCAGCACGTTCAAGGTGGCAAATTTGTAGACAGCTACGGCATGGGCGGGGTCGGCCCGCGCAGCACGCCCACTTGGGATGACGGCAAACTGTACGTGCTGGGCGCAGCNGGGCTTTTGACCTGCCATGACGCCACGACCGGCATGTTGATCTGGGAGAAAAACCTTCTTGAGGAATACGAAACGCGCAATCTGGGGTTTGGCATGTGTGCCGCACCACTGGTGGTGGGCAACCAATTGATCATCACCACTGGCGGCAAAGGCCGTGGAACCAAGACTGTGGTAGCACTCGACAAAGCTACGGGCAAGGAAGTCTGGGCTGCCGCGCATGGCACGCAGGCCTACATGTCGCCGATGTTGATGACACTGGCTGGCACAGAGCAACTG
This sequence comes from Verrucomicrobiales bacterium, assembly GCA_002724615.1. GTDB lineage: Bacteria > Verrucomicrobiota > Verrucomicrobiia > Limisphaerales > UBA1100 > UBA6614. The sequence continues at coordinate 1,639 of PBPF01000008.1, forward strand.
GTGGTAATTGGTTCTCGCGAGGTNCAAGGCTTGTCCCCAGATGATGGCAACCAACTCTGGAGCCATCGCTGGTCGGTTAGTTATGGCAACAACATCGCCCAGCCCATAGCCGTCTCTTCGGACCGGTTGTTTATCTCNGCCGGCTATGGCAAGGGCAGCGCGCTTCTGCATGTCTCAGGCAACAGCACGGATGCTTCCGTTAAACAAATCCACGACACCAAGTCGCTAAAGAATAAGTTCACCAGCTCCGTACTGTACGAGGGGCACATCTTTGGGCTGGATGATCAAGACGACAAGCGCGCCGCTCTGGTCTGCCTCGATGCCAACACACTTGAGGAAAAATGGCGCGGCGACGACTANGGGCACGGCCAATTGTTGCTGGCGAGCGGGCACTTGGTAATCCTCTCCGAAGCGGGTGAGATTGCGCTGGTGAAGGCAACGCCGAGTTCATTCCAGCAAGTCGCCCGTATTCCAGCCATCTCCGGAAAGACTTGGAACCATCCGGCCATCTCCGGTGGTCGGCTGTACATTCGCAATAGCTCCGTGATGGCTTGTTACGACATCAGCGAGGGATCTGAGGGGGGCGCAGCAGGCCTAGGATTCAGCACCACGCAGACCGTACAGGTCATGTTGGCCGGATTGGGGTTAATGCTTTTGCTCGGGGGCGGCGTATTATTGGCCATCTCATTCGGGCGCAGGCCAACGGCTGTTCCAGAGAACCCCGAGCCGGCTTGAGACCTGCCAGCCTGCAGACAAAATCTCGACGCATAGGCCACCCTGTTCGGTTGTGTAAAACACCGGCACCTCCAGCTTTGAAAGACGGGCCTTTAGGTTGTCAGGAGCTCGCTCATCCAATGGCAACCAACTGTCGTGCAAAAGAACCACGCGAGGCCGAATGGCCTCCAGCAACCAAGGCTGAATGGGCTCGCCGTGATTGGGCACGGAGGCCACGACGAGATCTGCCCGTAGGTTTTTCACACGCGTGACGAGAGATTCCTGTCCCAGTTCCCCAAGGTCGGAAAGCAGCAAAACGCGAACACCATGAAATTCCGCGCGCAACACGACTGCGTCATCAATGTTGCGGGATTGATCCTCGCTGCCGGGCGGATGTAACACCTCCCATGGACCAACAAAATCGCCCACGTTGATCCGTTGATCCCAATGGGGGTATTGAGCGAAAAACTTGTCGAAGGCCCGGGTGTATTTTGTGGTTCGCATCTTTGCATGAGAACGATGCACNTCCCGTGGCGGCAGAATCTGTACAAGGTTGGTCAGGCCGCTGGATTGATGTTTAGAACTGTGGGTGAGAACGACAGNCTCCAGTCCATCCACACCTCGCGAACGAAGAATGGGAATNATGTTCCANCGAATGGACAAGGTGTCACCGGAGTCCACCAGCAGGCTTGGCAGCATTGCGTTTTCCTCCTGAAAAACCGCGGGTGTGCCAGGCAGCAGATTTAACCGAACCGCGGTCTGGTCAGNCCTCCATTGCTGACCGCCCACAACCAGGGTGAGCAGAANAAATCCCAGACTCCACCAACGGACTTTTTTGCGAAGCAATAATCCTGAGCCCAGACCGAATAACATCACGTAATAGACTGCTATGAATTCAGGCCCGGGCGCACGCACGTACTCGAACGCTCCAGGCAACGAGGCTGCGCCATCGCTTATGAAAATCATACTGCTCATGAAAAACCACGCAGAGTGGTTAAACAGTTCCGCCAGCGGCANCAACAGAATCGCACCGCAAAGCAAGCTNCCAAGGCAACTCATCAGGGCTAACATGCCGCAAAGGACAACGGGAACATTGGCTAGGATGGCTACGGGCGTGAAGAGATTGAAGTAGCAGGCAATTAGCGGGGCAGAGGCAAGCCAAGCGGTGACCGATGTGGCGAAGGCGTTGAGGAACCAGAACGTAATAGTCATGGCCGCACGGCGCCACCAAGGCCNCAGTGCGCGGGGNAACATAGGATCAGGCGACACCCANGGGCGTAGCCTCCTCACCAACGGCGGCAACACGAGGGCCAACCCAAAGACGACTGTGAAAGACAACTGAAAGCTGGCCTGAAACAGCTGTTGCGGATCCCAAAGGAGGATAAGGAACGCAGCGGCACCGATTGAGTTTAACANATCCACAGGCCGCTTGAGCGACCAGCCAAAGATGATGATGGTCATCATGATGGTGGCACGGACAGCGGAAGGCTGCCAGCCAGTGGCGGCGGTATAAAACCACAGCAGCGGTATAGCCACCCAACCGATATGCTCGCGCCGCAGTCGCATTACAGTGAGCAGGGCCACAAGGATGCCGGCCACCATGGCAATATGCAGGCCACTGATGGCAAAGAGGTGCATGGTGCCCGAATGCATGAAAGGCTCCTTGACCTCACCGTTGAGGGCGGTGCGCCAACCGAGGGACATGGCCCAAAGCAACTCAAGCGGTTCGTCCTGTTCAGGCANACCACGCGCGAGGTTATTGGTNGCCCATGCACGGAAATTATCGACGAGTGGGCGGGACGGGNGATCATCCCGATCCAAAAGGTNCCACTTGGAGTGTCGGTCAGTTCGAAAGGTGAAATAGATTCCATGACGTTTCAAATGCAGTCTTTGATCGAAAAGACCGGACGCAATGGCGGTGCGTGGAGGGGAGATAACGCCATCGACTTCAAAATGACGACCGGCATGGAAGTCGAGCCCTGTTGGCGGGAGAGTCTCGACCAACACACGACCAATCGCTGGCTGCCATTCCTGACCGTGAATCTGGATTGAGTTGACGTCCAACGGGAAGCGCAGTCTGCCGGTTGCATTAAGGTCGGGGCCGCCAATGCGAGTGTCCGGAGTTCGAACGATGGTGCCACGAAGGCTCACAATTTCTCCCTTGTCTGGAATCAACATTCGCAAGTCGTGCGATCCAGCAGGATTGTGCTGGCGAGAGATGCCGGCCCAACCGGTGAGGAGGATGGCCAAGACGGTGGATGTAATCTGCAAAGGCCTGGCGATCAGGGCAAGAAGCGCCAATGGGTGGCCGTGCAAATTTGCAGAATGAATTGAGGTGGTTTCGCTGGCTCGTTGCAGCCAACCGCACAAAAGAATAGCAACGGCTGCAAGGATGGCGAAGGCAATCAGCAATACGGGAGAGAAGGGAAATGCCTCGCCCAGTAACACGCCGGCCACGTAGAGCGCGGCGACGGCAAGCAGGGGGCGTTGCATTTAAATAGCTTCGACGCGGCGGCGAGGATTGGCAAGGCGGAGGTTTTGTCCTAGCGTGGCGCGATGTTGAGGTTGGGCGTGAACATCGACCATGTGGCGACTGTACGGGAGGCGCGATACAAGGGAATGCGGCAGGGTGAACCATGCCCGGTGGAAGCTGCGGAGGCAGCTCTGGCGGCAGGAGCACACGGGATCACAGCCCACTTGCGAGAAGACCGGCGGCACATTCAGGACAAAGACATGAAGGCGCTGCGGCGAGCAGTAAAGGGACGGCTTAATTTTGAAATGGCGAACACGCCGGAGATGGTTCGGTTCGCGCTTCGATTAAAGCCGGAGATAGTCTGCCTTGTACCTGAAAAGCGTGAGGAACTAACGACGGAAGGTGGGCTCGACGTGGCAGGACAACTGCGGGCGTTGCGGCGAACGTGTAAAAAAATGACCGCTGCGAAAATTGAGGTGAGCCTGTTCATTGACCCGGACTCGACACAGGTGGAAGCGTCGATTGCGGCGGGGGCGCAATACATTGAACTGCACACTGGGCAATATGCGGAGGCTTTTGGCAATTCGCGACAACGGCGGCTGGAGTTAAACCGGTTGATCGCAGCGGCAACCCATGCGCATGCGTTGGGCTTGCGAGTGAACGCGGGACACGGATTGAATTATGNTAACCTACTCGAACTNCACNCGGTTCCGCATCTAGATGAACTNAATATCGGCCATAGCATCGTAAGCCGAGCGGTGATGGTTGGAATGACGCGGGCGGTGAAGGAGATGCTGCGACTGATGAAAGGATACCGCGGATGATCTTGGGCACGGGCATCGACATCATCGAAGTGGAACGTATCCGGGAGTCGTATGGAAAATTTGGCGACCGTTTCCTGAACCGAATCCTACAGCCAGGGGAAATCGAATATTGTCTGGGGCATACNGATCCAGCGCCGCATTTGGCCGCCCGGTTTGCGGCGAAAGAGGCTGTNAGCAAGGCTTTCGGTACTGGGATTGGAAATCAGTTTGGCTGGCATGACGCGGAGGTTGGAAAGGAGAAAACAGGAAAGCCATTTGTGATTTTACACGCTAAAGGCAAGGTGTTGATGGAGGAAAAGGAAGGNAAAGAGGTTCAGTTGAGCTTGAGCCACACAAAAGTGCATGCGGTGGCGATGGCATTACTCGTGGGGTGATGCAAACTCATGAGCTTATACTAATGGGTCTGGAGGAAATTCAGGGCNTCTTGAAAGTCATCGGGAAGAGTGGCGGTGACTTGAGTTTNGCGGGCGTTGTNAGGATGTTTAAACTCAAGGGTATGGGCATGAAGCATTTGGCGTGGGGGATGGTAACCGGTGGTGTCAACAAGAGAGCGTGCGGGNCGACCACCGTACAAAAGGTCGCCGGCGAGAGGGCAACCGATGTGTTTGAAATGAACGCGAATCTGGTGGGTGCGACCGGTGTGTAGTTCAGCCTCAACGTGAGCAGCATGGTTAAGGGGTTCCANCAGGCGGTAGCGGGTAAGGGATTCACGACCGTTTTTCACTACGGCCATTTTTTTGCGGTGAACAGGATGGCGGGCGATGGGCTCGCGGATTGTACCGCTGGATTTGGGTGGATTGCCGCAAGTGATTGCGTGGTAGATTTTCCGCGTCTTGCGACTGGCAAACTGAGCCGAAAGGGCTTGGTGCGTGGCATCGTCCTTGGCAACCACAAGGCAGCCGCTGGTATCCTTGTCGAGGCGGTGGACGATGCCAGGGCGCTCAACGCCGCCAATGCCGGAGAGCTGGCCGGCGCAGTGGTGCAGTAGAGCGTTAACGAGAGTGCCTCGCNNATGGCCAGCCGATGGATGTACGACCATGCCCGGAGGCTTGTTGATGACGAGCAATCGGTCGTCCTCAAGCAGGATGTCCAGTGCAATGGGCTCGGCGGCCACGGTGGATGGTTCGGGCGCAGGCCAGCGGATGCTAATCTCCTCTCCGGCACGCGGATGATGTGTGGGNTTGGAGGGTTGGCCATCGACGCGGANGTNACCAGACTCGATNAGGCGCTGTAACGCAGCGCGGGACACCTCCGGGAAGCGCTTGTGCAAAAATTTGTCNAGCCGAGCGNGGGGCTGGGACTGGGCGACAACGATTGTCTCGCCTTTGACNATCATGCTGACTCAGGCCGACGACCGGCCTTGATAAAACAGCCGTAGATGCCCACGCCAGCGATGATGACTAAACTGATTACCTGACCTTGAGTAACGGCATCATCCATGAAGCGGGTGATGCGATCGCCGCGGAAATTCTCGATGACAAAACGGATCACCGAGGCGAAGAACNGGTAGGCAAGAAACACCTGCCCGTCGAATCGTTTGTTNTTNAACCACCAAGCCAGCGCGCCGTAGAGGGCAAANGCGCAGACGGCCTCGTATAGTTGGGTGGGATAAATGGGCAGATTATGGATTGAGCCTAGGCCGCCNTCGTANAATTTCAGAGCTACAAAGGGTGCGCCNCTGGTGCTGACGATCTCACCGGTAGAGAATAAACCTCCGGAAAGAGACTCGTAGCTGGCGACGTCGCACACCTTGCCATGGCAGCAACCAGAGAANAAACAGCCCATACGGCCGAATGCGTATCCAAGCGAGATGCTGGGGGCGAGCACATCAAGGGTCTTCCAAGCTGGCATCCGGTTTTTCCACATGAAAACCCCTGCGGTGATTGTGCTAGCCACAAGTGCTCCCTGAAATACCAGGCCACTGCGTGAAAAGAGCGCGGCGGCAAGCGATTGTTCGCTGGGTTTCCAGTAGCCAATGACGTGCAGCAATTTTGCGCCGACGATGCCGGCTAGGAGTATCCAGAAAAAGAGGCTGGAGATTTTCTCGGGATCGAGATCCTCCTTTTTGCCACGCAAGCCCGCCGTCCACATTCCAGCCACGAAACCCGTGGCNATGAGAATGCCGTACCAGTGGATGGTGAGGCTGCCGATTTTGAACGCTACCGGATCCACGCCTCGGGCAAACTAACGGGCGCCGGGATGGTTCGCAAGCGGTTTTGGATGGCGAATTTAGTCTTTTGGCGAGCACGGTTTTGGGTTAAGCCCGCGTCGTGCCGGATTGGATGCAGGAGATCGCGGAACGGGCGACCAGTCAACTNGANTTGCCGAAGGCCAAGCGGCCAGCGGAAGAACTGGCGCCCTTCAAGCGGTTTTTAAAGGACGAAACCTCGCGGTTAAAGAAGCTNCATCGAGGTGGCGGCCTAGGGCGGGAAGTCTGCCGCGGCCGTGCGTTTGTAATTGACGAGTTATTAAGACACCTNCTGCAGGCGGTCCTCTCCGCCTCCGATCTACCTATAGAGCGCAAAAGATTGCCACTGGCATTAGTNGCCACCGGCGGCTATGGGCGCGGCGAGCTAAACCCGCAAAGCGATATCGACATCATGTTCCTGCACGACGGCTCGCTAATGTCTGGCCGCAAGCCCTCGGCGTTCCTGCAGGAGATAACGGATGGCGTGTTGTACCCGCTGTGGGATTTGGGCCTAAAGATCGGCCACGCAGTACGCGGCNTACACGACTGNGTGGATGTGGCCAACGAGGATGTCCAGTCAAAGACCTCCCTGTTTGAGGCCCGACTGGTGACAGGCAGCGAGGCTGTGTTTAAACAAATGGAGACGGCCGTCCGTGACAAGTGCGTCCGAGGGCGCGAGGAACAGTACATCGCCGCGCGANTGGAGGATCAAATAACGCGGNGAGCAAAGTTNGGCAACGCGGTAACCATGCAGGAGCCNAANATAAAGAACGGCGTTGGTGGCTTGCGCGATTACCAAAACCTAATTTGGATGATGGCCTGCAAGCATGGCTACCGTAATGTGGCCGACTTGGAGCAGGAAAAGATCATCACGCGCGCGGAGGCAGAGCGACTGGAGGCTGCGTACTCGTTCCTGCTGCGCGCGCGCACCGAGTTGCATTACCGGCTCGAGCGACCGATTGACGTGCTGTCCAAGGCTGTGCAGCCCAAAGTGGCCTGGCGATTGGGATACACCAATCCTTCGCCCGCCCGCCGACTGGAAGCGTTCATGGGTGACTACTATCGGCACGCGCGCAATATCGACCTGATCACGCGCGCGATTGAACTGCGGCTGGCGCTGGCACCCAAGCCTGCATGGCGGAAGGCGCTCAACCGACTGGTGGGCGGCGAAACCACACAGGAAATTGATGGGTTCAAGATTGAGGATGGGGAGATCACATACCAGTCGCGTCGCGTGTTCCGTGACCAACCGCGACGACTAATGCGGGTGTTCCTGCTGATG
>PBPF01000167.1 GCA_002724615.1 Verrucomicrobiales bacterium
ATTTACCGCGAGAAATCATGGGCCGCGGAGCATAGCGATAGAAGTGATTCGTTACCAGCCACCAGTGGCCAGTTAAAATATAACGATCTAAACAGTTGTGGCACTATTATCAGCAACCACGAGTTCACCCTGACCTCTGGAACGAATCCAGGCACTGATCGCCTGGGCATCCTGTGGACGTCGATCAGATTCCTTGGAGATACAAGCCATCACCATTTCACATATATGATCAGGAACTTCATTGGTGATGCCGTACTCGGCCAAACGTTCCATAATTGGCTGAGGCACCTTGTTAATGATCTGGTAAGTCAAATCGCCAGTAAAGAAAGGGGGGCGACTGGTGAGCAATTCGTATATCGATGCCCCCATTGCGTAGATGTCGTCAGTCGCGCGAGGCACGTCGCCAGAAAGTTGTTGCGGGCTCATGTAGGTAGCCGTGCCACTGATGACATTACGCATGGAGGAACGACTCAGGGAATCAGCCATTGTGGCGGCAATACCAAAGTCAGCAATCTTAAGCTCGCCCTCGGTCGTGACCATAAGGTTGGCAGGCTTGATGTCACGGTGGACAATCTTCTGCTTGTGCGCATAGACAAGTGCGTCGCAGAGCTGCAATATCAGCTTCTCAATTTCAGGCCACTGGAATACTTGCGATTCACGCTCCAGCCGCATGCTCTCAAGCATGGAGCCCTCAACAAATTCCATGCTGATAAACGGCGCCTCACCCTCCATATGCACCAAGTCATGGGTGCGAACGATGTTGGGGTGCGACAGGCGCCGGCTCTTCTGCGTTTCCCGCTTTAGCTCGTTGAGCGCTGCAATATCTGCAGTCATCTCCTCTGGCAGCAGTTTCAGCGCAACTTCTTCCTCCAGTTGCTCATCCTTGGCCAGCCATACGACACCCATGCCACCACGCCCAAGTTGCCGCAACAGCGTGTAACGTCCACCGCCGATTAGGTTAGGCTGCCCTGCCACAGCCCCCTGCCCCAAGGGCCCTGAAGACTGCTGTACTTGCTGTCCACCTTGCTCGCGTTGCTGCTTATAAAATGCATCGATTTTCCCCGAGACATCACGAAAGCCGACGTCGTGTTCGTAAACTTCCTGAAACTGCTCGAAGGCGTTCTGAGGTCGGCCCATTTTTTCGTATACACAGCCGAGATGATAAACCATTTCCTTTTTCAGATCATCATACCCCTTTTTATCCTCAATGGCGGTCAACAACGAACGCTCAGCAAGATCTAGCATTCCCTGTTTGGCGAAGCACTGACCAAGGTAGTTGAGGCATTTGCTTTTTACGCGCCCGCCCGCCTGAGCGCGCTGAAAGGCAGGTATAGCTTCATCCATCTTTCCGGCATTGAAGCAAGCAACCCCATACTCGTAACGGATATCCATGTCGGTGGGAAATTTCTCCGCACGACGTCGACAGTCCTCCAGTTCAAACCCCCTTCTTTCTTCCTCCAGTCGCTCTCTTTCCGACTTGTAATTGGCGGCCTCAGGGTTGAGCAGGCTGATCATATGGTCAAAACGTGAGAGATTCGTGTCGCTAAGCAGCCGGTCCACAGCGGCGTCACCGGCCATACCGTTGGTGGCCACGTAGTTAAAGTACTCCAACGCCCTGTCGAAGTTCTTACGTTGCACATTTAGCTTCCCAATCTCTACCGCTAAACGCAAATTCTGGGTGTTCTCCTGAAATTCCGTCTCCTTTTCCTGTATCATCTGGTCCAGCACCACCTCAGTACGCTGCACACGCTCCTCTCGTTCCGCAGACTGCGTCTTGCCCACATCCTTCAAGGCATCACGGTAACTACCGCCCGTGGAGGCAGCCTTCTTATAGTTGCCACGATGAATGGTGGCACGCGCAGAGAAATCCTTGTAGAGCTGTTGCAGTTCAAAATCATCCATGTGCTCATCGGCGAGCTTCTTTAGAATCTTTTCGGCTTTCTCGTAGTCACCAATCTTTTCAAGAATAGAGGCAAGCAACTTGCAATAAGTCTTGTTCTCGGGTGATACCTTCACCAGCTCTTGCGCGCTGGCCAACGCAGTACGCGGAAGGTCCAAGCCATTGGCCGCCTCGGCAAGCATGTGGTGGCCTATCTGACTCTCGGGGTCGTCCGTCAGGATTTCCTCCGCCTGCACCAGTGCCTCATCATGCTGTGCCTTACTAAGTGCAAGCTTGCCTTTTGCTATAGCGGGCGAACTGGTAGCGGCACCAATAAACTTCTTGAACATGCCGCCGCCCTCACGCTTCTTCCGTTGCACACCCCGCAGCGCAACGCGGCCCTCAGTGAAACCTGGCTCCTTCTTCAGGATCTCCTTGAGCAACAGAATTGCATAATCAAGATTCTTCTTCTCGACGGCACCTACCGCGCGCTTGTACTGATCGCGCAAACCCCGCGGCAGTTCCTGTTCTTCCAGTTCGGGCATGACCTTTATTTTTAACGACACGCACACTCGGGGCCAATGAAAATCGAGGGAAGGTGCGTTTGAGAATACGCTTGCCCGTCAAAACGGCCTGACGCAAGCTGAATCCTTCCCGCGGTCATGGCGGAATTGGCAGACGCGCTACGTTGAGGTCGTAGTCCCGAAAGGGGTGGAGGTTCGAGTCCTCTTGACCGCACCATTTCAACAAATAAGCAAGTAGCCCTTGCAGACTTGCAATTAGGGCTGAACGCTGTTCCACACGACCCGGACCTTGAACCTTTGGCCTCAATGTAATAATGCCAAGCCATGTTCTTTCCGTACTAGTTCTGCATCCAAATCAAGAAACCAATCCAGTCGATGATGCGCCTCATCGTTGTCGATATCACAGGCCATCAACCAAAAATCCGCGTAATGATTTCCTTCAGATTCCACCAAACCTGCGTACAAATCTGCAACCTCGGTGTCCACATTGGGTAGGCTTTTGGCGAGTATTTGGAATTTCTCACAACTCCGGCCTTCAATCAACGAACAGCAGATGAGGTGATCCACCACTTGCTCCCTTCTCCCCTTCCGCACGCCTTGCATGAGACCGTTGATCCAAGGGCTTGACTGCGCCGTACTCAGCGCCACTCCGCGGCGACCCAGCAAGTCCAGCAGCATTTCAAAATGCGACAATTCCTCCACCGCAATCGCGTTTAACTCACGAGCCCGACCTAGCAACTCCGGGTATTTCATCAAGCTCAAAGCCGTCGCGGCTGCCTTGCGTTCCAAATGGCAATGGTCAACAAGGACTGCATCAAGGTTACTGAGAACCTTCGGCAGCCATGTCTCGGGGAGTTTCTCACGCCACAACAGCACACCGCAATGTTCACCGACATCGGGATCTTGTCTACATGTATTGAAGACAGAAACAGCAAGCCGGTAACCAGAGCTGTTTACAAAGCTCGTCTTCCTGATTGTCCAGATTTAGGCTAGACAAATGTTTCCTCACATCGCGCAAACCTCGAGTACTAAATGGATTCCGGGGCCTTATGAAGGCGTGGAATTAATGGTCCTACACAAAGACGAAAACACCGGAGGCACAACTGTACTGCGGAAATTCCATGCTGGTGTAACCGTGCCGGCACACATCCATCGCGAGGCGAACGAGACCGCCTACATTCTATCCGGCGAATGGGAAGAGGATGGTAAAGTCTACACTGAAGGCACATTGTTCCACGCGCCTCGCGGTGAACGACATGGCCCACATGTCGCACACACAGAAGTACTAAGCCTGACAGTTTTTGATGGGCCATTGACCGTCGATTGACCACACGCCGCCTATGACGTAGCTTGCGGGGTGATGGATACCAGTCGGCGCAATTTTCTCGCAGGCATCACGGGTGCGGGCGTCGCCGGCACCGTGCCGCTGCTCACCCAACTGGAAAATCCTGAGTCCCAGACCCCGACATTCCGGCAGGGCACGGCAGATTACAAAGGCCCAAACGTCATCATTATCCGGTTCGGTGGCGGTTGCCGACGACGCGAGACAATTGAGCCGGACACCACCTATGCGCCCTACCTGCTAAACACATTGGCACCTCGCGGCGTGTTGTTCAAAAACATGATGATCGACTCTCTCCAGCCCACGCAGGGCGTCGACACAAGCCACGGCCAAGGCACCATTTACATTCTCTCGGGCAGTTACCGTAAGCTGGGAAACGCAGGTGGCGACGGCTTGGCAGAACGCTTTGTGCCGAGTGCTCCAACGCTATTCGAGTATTTCCGGTCCGCCTTCAACATCTCCGCGCACGAGACACTGGTTATCAACAGCGAGGACCGCAAGCAGGAGGAATTTCTCACCTACAGCAACCACCTGCGCTACGGCATTGACTACCGCTGCCAGATTCTCAGCCTCTACCGATACAAACGTTTTTTGTACCCACGCCTACTGTCTCAGGGAACCCGCGACGGCCAGCAACTTTCGCCACAACAACGCGACCAGATTACCAAAGAACTCAGGGAACTCGAGTCTATCGATACACGTCTTCCCACTTCGAAGAACGAACAACTTCAAGGATTTTGGGAACGTTGGCAGGCGCATTATGGCGAGACTGGTTTCAAAAACCCCCGTGGCGATCGGCTGCTCACGGAACTGGCCCTGCGCTCCATGCAAGATGGGCAAATACAGCCGCGCATGATGATCGTCAACTACACCGACTGCGACTATGTCCACTGGGGCATCCCCAGCCACTACACAACCGCGGTAGCCATCATGGATCAGGGCCTCAAGCAAATTGTGGACGCCGCCGATACCTTGCCATTTTACAAGGACAACACACTCTTTGTGGTGGTGCCTGACTGCGGTCGCGACAACAACCCGTTTGTCGACGTACCTTTCCAGCATCATTTCAACAGTCGATCGTCGCATGAGATCTTCTGCCTCGCCTTTGGCAAAGGTGTAGAAAACCATGGCACTGTGGTTAATGACGTCGTTGACCAAGTACAGATCGCCGGCGCAATTGGCAGCTTGGCTGGTTTCGAAACGCATGATGCCGAGACTGACCATCTCGCCAACTACCTCGCGTGAAGACCGAGACCCACGAGCCCCCGGTAATCTACGGCGAAGTGCCCAGTCCCGAGCTCGCCCCCAGATGGCAACGTGCTTTTTGGGCGCCAATCAAGTTACTGATGGGCATGTTTTTTTGCCAGACCATCTTCGGCTCGCTGCTTGTGCTCGGGTGGTGCCTGCGCATGGCTCAGCGTGGGGCGTGGCATGCATTCTGGAAACGGAGTCCCTTGCGCGAACGCGGCATCAGCTTCCGGCAATTCCTCACCAGCCACGAAGATTCACAGGCACACCTCCATTGGCCCAACTGGTTTCTCCGGCAAAACTACCGGCATGATCCAGGCAGCGGCGCATGGCGACGCTTCACCAGCCTCACCGATTCGTTGCGGATCAATTTCTGGCTGGGTGTACAGGGCATCTTCTGCACCTCAATACTTGCCCTGCCACCACTGGTGCTCCTTTGGTTTGGCTGGGATTACGGCTGGAACATGTCATTCCACAAGGGCTACGAACAATTCTACGTCGGAGTCTCCACCGCCGTCGCAGGCATCCTGATGTTCACCGCCGCCATGTTCTACATTCCCATGGCGCAATCGCGGCAGGCGGTAACGGGAAACTGGAAATCCTTCTTCCAATTTCGACTCACTTGGCAGGTCATTCGTGAAAACTGGGCGGGCTGTCTCGGCCTCGCCATCCTAATTGCGCTGGCCACGATACCCCTAACCGTCATGAAGATCGCGCCCATGTTTCTTTCCGACCACGTCTCCTTCCCCGATGTGCCCCTTGCCGAGCTTCGCGACCTCCAACGCAATTTCCTTGAACGATATTTCTTTTGGTGTGCCCTGTACCTGTTGCCAGTGCTAGTGATGTTACGCTGGTTGTCCGCCAAGATCTACGCCGTCGGCCTCCTGCGCGGACTGCGATCCGGCAGCGTCGCCGCCGATGACCTCGCCCCCAACGAACAGACTGTCATCGATCGACTTGAACTAATCGACCAAGACCCACCCGTCCTACTCTCACCATGGCGCAAAGCCGCAGAATGGCTGGGCACACGCCTTGGCCGCGCACTCTCGGGCATCATTCTTTTCATCATCTGGCTGGCGTTTGCTTTTCATCTGGTCGCTTCAGAATTTTTAAACTACCACACCGCCGGCCGCGGCTGGCTCAATCAGCCACTCATCCAGTTGCCTTGGATCCAATACCTGCCCGAGTCCATGGAACGCCCCGGCGCCGCTTTGGCCGTCACCGTGCTGCTCGTGATCATTTGCTCACTTATACGCTGGATCATCCACACTGTCCGGAAATACCGCGCGCACGCTTGACCTTGCCGCCAGCCACCCATTGGCTATTCTTCCCCCGTGAGTTTTGTCGACACCTTTAACCAGCTGCCGCTCGAACGACTCGTGCACGACTCGCTTCAAACCACCCCCGCCCAAGCTCGCGCCACTATCGACAAAAACGACCTTGAACTGGCCGACTTTGCCCGACTCATCTCACCTGTGGCAGGCAGTAAGTTAGAAGCCATCAGCCGGCGTGCGCGCGCCATTACCCAACAACGCTTCGGCAAGGTCATCCGCCTCTTCGCTCCGCTATACGTTTCCAACGAATGCATCAACAACTGTACCTACTGTGGTTTCTCCCGCGACAATCCCATCCTACGCGTCACGCTTTCCCCGGACGAAGTCGTGCGCGAAGGCCAAGCGCTAGCGGCGCAAGGTTTTCGCAACCTTCTACTTGTCGCTGGCGAACACCCCCGTTTTATCAGTGAAGGCTATCTCGCCGAGTGCGTCACGGCCCTTCACCGGTTCATACCCGGCATTGCACTGGAGGTCGGCCCAATGGACACCGCGGAATACGCCCCGCTCGCGCGCGCCGGCGCCGAAGGTCTCGTGGTATATCAGGAAACCTACGATCGTCCTGTCTATTCCGAAATGCACACGGCCGGTCCCAAAAAGGATTTTGATTGGCGGATGACTACACCCGAACGTGCCTATGCCGGCGGCTTCAGGCGGATTGGTATCGGCGCACTGCTGGGACTGGGTGACTGGCGCTGGGAAGCCCTCTCCCTAGCCGCCCACGCTCGCTGGTTACTACGCCATTGCTGGAAGGCTCAGCTCACTCTTTCTTTACCGCGCCTTCGCCCATGTGCCGGCGAGTTCGACCCACCCGTCAAGGTCACCGACCCAGAGCTCGTGCAACTCACTTGCGCCCTGCGCCTTTTCCTGCCGGACGTGGGCATTGTGCTCTCCACGCGAGAGCCAGCCCAATTAAGGAATGGTCTCATCGGACTGGGAATCACCCATATGAGCGCGGGCAGCCATACTGAACCCGGTGGGTATACCGGCGCTGGCCGGGAAAACCTGCACCGCACTGAACGCGGACGCATTGTTCAAGACACCACCCATGCCAGCCAATGGGCCACCGGACAATTCGACATCGCCGATGAGCGAACCCCTGCCGAGGTCGCCCGCCAGATCGAACGTGCCGACCACGAGCCCGTCTGGAAAGACTGGGATGCGGCGTTGACGGCCTAGCGCAATTCGTTTACTTCCCCCCTCGTGCTCAACATTTCAACCAACGAGCAATACCATTTCCAATGCTTGCGCTCTTACCATGGGTGGCCGCTGCATCTTCACAATCTGCTTGGCGTACGCCTGCATTATCGACCTAAAATTAGTGTACTGACCTTGAGTTAAATGAGCGATTTGATGGCCAATGGGGAATCGATTAAAGCAGAGTTGCCTTGTGCACTGGAGGAATTCCTGAAGCAACGTGCCATACCTCCCCGCAGCGTAGTGGTGGAACACAACGGCGAGGCGGTCGCACCCAGCGAGTTTGCGCATCGCGTGGTACAAGACGGCGACCGACTGGAGATCGTGCGGATTGTTGCGGGTGGATAGCGCAAACTGAAAACCAACGATCCAGGAGACTCGGAGGCCTACACACATAAGGGGTGCTTGCGAGTAAGAGCTTTTTAAGATAGGGTCACGAGCGGAGGGGCGGCATGGCCGACGAAACACCAGTCTATCTCGAGGAGTACACCCGACTGCACCCAGCCGACTTGGCGGATGAACTGCAGCGGATGGAGGTGCCCGAGGCACGGCGCATCCTGCAGGAATTGCCCCATGAGCAGTCGGCGGATGCACTCGCAGAGCTGGAGCGAGACGTAGTGCTCAAACTTCTTGAGCAATTTCCCCGCAACCAGCTCATCCCCATTTTAAATCATCTGGACGCAGATGATGCGGC
>PBPF01000168.1 GCA_002724615.1 Verrucomicrobiales bacterium
CCCACCATTGACGCCACCCTTGGCGTGGGTATGGTCGGTGGCGTGAAAGCCCTCTACGCCATCCTGCTCGCTCTGGTGCTGATGGACATCGTTTTCAGCAGCAACACCATTGAATTAATCAATTACCCGATTAATTAGTGTCCCTGTATAATGGCTGGGATATGAATCCAATAGTGATACTCGGAATCTTTTTTTCGTGACCGACTTACTGCTTGCCGGCACTTTGCCGGATTTTTTGAAAGTTCTAGACAAACAGAAAAATCAAAAACATACACAATGAACAAACATGGAAAAAATTACATCGTACCGATTCTTACCATCATCATAGGCATAGGATGGTTGCTAAATGTCCAAGGAGTCATCCCCGATGTCAACTGGGTCTGGATATGCATGCTGGCAACCATTGGTATTCTCACAATCTCCGTCGGCATCCTCGACAAGTTTAAGTTCGTGGTTGGGTTTTTTCTGATTGCTTGCTCGGTCTGCTCTATATTGAGACAGACAGGCAAACTTACATTCGAGCAGGAAGTCCCAGTTCTAACAATCTTATTTGGGATACTTCTTTTATTTGTCCAGATTATGAAGCTGCCAAACCCTGAATTCATGAAAGTTGACGATGACGAGCAGAAGGAAGAATAGGCGTGTCGTGTTCTAAAAGGAAAGACATGAAAGCCACCTACTTCGCCGTCTTACTCGCTCTGGTGCTGGGGGTGGGGTGAGGGAATTCAGTCTCGAAAAAAGCCGCCTCACACCATTCTTGAAAATGGCAATGATGCGGCTTAACCAACCGTTGGGTTGACCCACCCGAAGGTGGAGGGCAATGGTTGGTCGGTCCATGGTAATAGTCAAGGTGATGATGCCTCAACACTCCCACCATTGACGCCACCCTTGGCGTGGGTATCCTTTCCCGTGATGAAGGCTACTACCTACTACGCCGTCTTACTCGCTCTGGTGCTTGGGGTGGGGTGTGGGAAGAAGGATGTGGAGAAGGCAAGGGAAGGACAATCTAATCATATAGTTAACCTGAAGCCTGGCGCCGTACTTTGGGCATTTGAAACAGGGGGAGCGGTGGTTTCTTCACCTGCAATTGGCGATGATGGGACCGTTTATGCAGGGTCAATTGATAACAAGGTCTACGCTTTAGATGGGAAAAATGGAACCGTGAAATGGTCTTTTGCAACAGGTTATGATGTTGTTTCAACCCCAGTCATAGGGTCAGACGGCACAGTTTATGTGGGTTCATATGACAATAAGATGTACGCGCTGGAAGGGAAACATGGGGCAATGAAATGGGAATACGATACTAAAGGGCTAGTGTTAAGTTCTCCAGCCATTGGTGCTGATGACACCGTTTACCTGAGAGCAGTGTCGAAGGGGCGCGGAGAAGTTTCTTTTACGGAGCAAAAGATTGTCGCCTTGAGGGGAGGGGGAATGTCATGGGAGACTGTAATTGGCACTTACACTCATGGCAGAGGTTCCCCTGCAATAGATGCTTATGGCACTGTATTTGTGGATAATGGCTTATCGATTATTGCATTGAACGGCAGTAATGGAACTAAAGTTTGGGACTACACACCAAGCATAACGACACCAGGGGCAGGGGGGCTTTATTCTACACCTGTAATCGGAGTTGATGGAACCGTTTTTGTGTCATTCCAACCAGCGTACAATCCAGGTGCAAAGGAACTGAATAAGATTTACGCCTTGGAAGGGAGAAATGGAAAAATGAAATGGGCATTTGCTTGGGAAAATGCTCGCCGAATTCAGAATCCTGTAGGTTTTGTTTCTACGCCTTCGATTGGTCTCAATGACACCATCTACGTGGGGGCTGAGGATGGCAAGGTTTACGCCATTAATGGGAAAACTGGAGCCAAGAAATGGGAGTTCTCAGCAGGATTTGGCATAGTCTCCTCTCCTGCAATAGGCTCCGATGGTACGGTTTACATCGGGTCCTTGGATAATAGATTGTACGCAATTGACGGGGAAACAGGGATCGAGAAGTGGAGTTATTTGACCGGAGATAGTGGGTATGGAGTGTCTTCCTCCCCCGCCATCGGCTCAGATGGCACGGTGTACGTCGGGTCAGGGGACAAAAAGCTTTACGCCATCAAGACCTCCAGCCAAGGACTCGCCAAAAGCCCTTGGCCCATGTTTCGGCAGAATGCACGGCATACGGGTCGGGTGATTAAGTAGTGATGGGATTCGCTTCGTTTGCGGTTTGATTCTGGTTTCAACCAGTTTGTCTTTCAATCGTGCGTGTGCCTCCTTGCGTGACAGTGGGTGTGTTATCGCATAGGGTGGGGGCGGTGGTTCGGGTTTCATTTTCATGAGGACGTTGCACGGGTATCTGCTGCGGCAGGTGGGTGGATCGCTGGCGGTGAGCGTGGGGGTGTTCACGGCGGTGTTACTGCTGGCCAACGCGATGAAAGAGGTGGTGGGTCTGCTGGTGCAGGGGCAGGTGCCGCTTGGGGTTGTGCTTAAGGCGTTTGGGTTGTTGTTGCCTTACGTGGTGACGTTTGCACTGCCGATGGGGTTGTTGACGGCGGTGCTGCTGGTTTTCGGGCGGTTCAGCGCAGATCAGGAATACACGGCGGCGCGTGCGGGTGGTGTGAGTCTGGTGGCGTTGGTGCAGCCGTTGTTACTGGTGGCAGTGATCTTGAGCGGGATGGCGCTATGGGTGAACCTGCAACTTGCACCGGTGTGGAAACGGCAGTCCAAGGAGCTAATACACGGGGTGATCACGGAGTTTTTGCGTAAGCAGCCGGGTCGGTTGTTGGCGCAGAAGAATCACATCACGGAGTTGCCGGGGTTCGAAATTCACTACGAGACGATTGAGGAGGAAGGGGAGGCGGGCGAGGTGCAATTGAACGGGGTGACGCTGCATGAGTTTAGCGGCAATCGACTGGTGGGACTGACGCAGGCACGACGGGGTGTGGTGGAGGTGGATGAAGCGGAGCGAGTGTATCGGTTTCATTTGTTTGATGTACGAATCCAGACGCGGGAGTTGGGCGGCGAGCCTGATGGAGAAGGCGGGGTTACGGGAGATAGCGGATGGCAGACGATGCATTTTGAGGAGTCCGCAGACATGACGGTGCCATTCCCGCGGTTGGAGGAATCGATACGGCGACCGAAAAACAATGAGCTTGCGTTTGGGACGTTGTTGGCCGGTTGGCGTGCGAAGGGACGAGTGTGGCGTGAGCCGACCTCGAAGGGAGACCAACTGGTGGTGCAGCTGGATTACGGCGAGTCCGGCGAAGGGCTGCCGCAGGCGGGGACAAAGTTGCAGTTGTTCCGCGATGGAAAACACGTGGGCGAGGTGCGGGCGACTGCGGAGCGGAAGGACGGGCGATTGTCGGTGGAGGTGTTGGAGGGGCAGCCGGAGGCAGGGGATGTGGCGCGGGATGTGGAGAAGCAGGTGCACTTGCATGGGCAGGTGGCGTTTTCGTTTGCGAGCGTGGGATTTATGCTGGTGGGCATTCCTCTGGGATTGCGGACGCAGCGACGGGAGACGAGCGTTGGGGTGGCAATCGCGCTGGTGTTGGTGATGGTATATTACAGCTTCTCGCTACTGGGACGGGCATTGGCGGACAAACCGGACTTGTGTCCGCACCTGATCGTGTGGGTGCCGGCGTTTCTTTTTCAGTCGTTGGGGGCAGTGATGTTGTGGCGAGCAAACGAGAGTTAACGAGATGGCGGTTAAGACACAGGAAAGTTTGGCGCAGTTGATGGTGGTCTCGGGTGGGGATGGCCGGCATGACCTCGCGGCAGAGGATTTTCCAGTGATGATTGGCCGGGCGAAGGGCTGCGGGGTGAGCTTGAAGAAGGATGGGGTATGGGATGAGCACGTGTCGTTGAGCCTGAGCGATGGTGGGGGATTCGTGCTGAGATCGCAGGGGAAGGCAGCAACACGGATTAACGGCGAGGCACTGGAGTCAGGGCGGCGGCTGCGCAATGGGGATGTGATTGCGGTGGGGTCGGTAAAGCTGCAGTTTTGGCTGGGGCGACCGCGTCAAAGGGCGTTGGAGGGGCGGGAGATGTTATTTTGGGTGTTGTTGCTGGGGGTGTTGCTGGCGCAGGCGTGGATGCTCTGGAAGCTAGGTTGATGAGTTGCCCTTGCGCGCGCGGCGGTGGGGCGTTACGCTTTTAGCGGATGAAGCATTTGCTCGATTTCGAGAAGCCGATCTCTGACCTGAAACGCAAGCTGACGGAGCTTCGCGAGCATACGGAGGGCGCGGAGGTAAACTTGGATTTCGATGACGAGATTCGCCGGATGGAGGCGGAGATCGACAAGACGCGCCAGGAGATTTACTCGAACCTCACCGCATGGCAGCGTGTACAACTGGCACGGCACCCCAAGCGGCCTTATTCTTTGGATTACATTTCCAAGTCTTTCAGCGGATTTTCCGAGCTGCACGGTGATCGACTGTTTGATGACGACCGTGCGATTGTCGCGGGCTTCGCGCAGCTGGGCGATCACAAGGTGATGGTCATCGGCACGCAGAAGGGTCGTGACACGAAGGAGAATATCCTGCGCAACTTTGGCTGTGCGCATCCTGAAGGCTATCGCAAGGCCATTCGGCTGATGGGCCTGGCCAATCGCTTTGGTCTGCCAATCATCACGCTCATCGACACGGCCGGTGCATATCCCGGTGTTGCTGCGGAGGAGCGCCACATCGCCAAGGCCATTGCCATTAACCTGCGCGAGATGTCTCTGTTTAATGTGCCCATGATTGCGCTGGTTATTGGCGAGGGTGGCAGCGGCGGCGCGCTGGGCATAGGCGTGTGCGACCGAGTGGTCATTCTGGAGAACGCGTATTACTCGGTCATCAGTCCCGAAGGTTGTGCCTCCATTCTTTGGAAAGACCGTGCTGCCGCGCCGGAAGCTGCCGAGGCTTTGAAAATCACCGCCGCTGATCTGCTGGAGCTTGGCCTTGTGGATGACATACTGCCCGAACCCATGGGTGGCGCGCACAACGACCACGACGCGGCGGCTGAGACCGTCAAGGAGGGCCTTATTCGGCACCTTGAGGAACTCCTTGCAATCGACCCCGAGGAACGCCTGCGCTTGCGTTACGAGAAATTCCGCAACATGGGTCGCTTCATTGAGGACGCGCCCGCCGCCGCCTGACGGGGCCATGCTCCCCCCACTACTGTTTCATCCGCTTCCCCAGCAACGCGTTTGGGGCGGTCGCCGTTTGGCCCAGCTTTATGGCCGGGAACTTCCTTCTGGTGAGCCCATCGGCGAGTCATGGGAAATCAGCGACCGCCCGGGTGCCGTCAGTGTCATTGCCAACGGTCCGCTGGCTGGGCACGACCTGCGGTGGCTGATGGAGAACCAAGCTACCGACTTGCTGGGAGATGTGCCATCCGCTGACGGAAAATTCCCCTGGTTGTTTAAAATACTCGACGCTGCCGAGACTCTCTCCCTGCAGGTTCATCCGCCGCCGGGATTTCCCGAAGGTGAACCCAAGACTGAGGCATGGTATGTAGCTGATGCCACGAATGATGCCCACCTTTTTGCCGGACTGCGTTCAGGCATCACACGCGCGCAATTCCGCGAGCAGCTCGAATCCGGCCAGCTGGAAACCTGTATTCCCCGCGTACCTCTGAGTGCCGGTGACGCCATGTTCCTTCCCAGCGGGAGGCTTCATGCACTTGGTGGCGGCACGTTGGTGTTTGAAATCCAGCAGAACAGCGATACCACTTATCGCGTCTTCGACTGGAACCGCACCGGCCTCGATGGGCGGCCTCGCGAACTCCACGTCGATCAGGCCATGGCCGCCATCGACTTCAACGACACCGAACCGCCGCTCGCCCCGGCCGAAGGGAACCCCCGCACCATCGCCGATGCTCCCGACTTGTTTAAAGTTGAGCAACATATCTTGTCCGCAGGTAGTACGCTGGAGTTGAGCGCTGGCTTGCAAGTTGTTGCCGTCGTAACTGGTGCATTGGAAATGGGTAACCTTACCCTTGCTCCCGGCGACCATTGCCTCTTGCCGGCTTGCCTGGGCCCTGTCAGGCTGCGGGCCAACAGCGACACCACCCTGCTGCTCACCCGCCAATGATCCTCCAGTCCCGCCAGTCCGAGCAGTTGCCATCGTTCTTTCACCGGTGGATTGTCACCACCTTGGCCGTGCTCATTGCCGACATCTTCTGCCCCGGCATTGCCATCAACGGTCCTGTTGGCCTGCTTGTCGCGCCCCTGCTTCTTGGAATTCTCAATGCCCTGCTCAAGCCGCTTCTCATGATTCTTTCGCTGCCCCTGCTTCTGTTCACACTTGGCTTTTTCCTGATGGTCATCAACGCGATCCTCTTAATGCTGACCAGTTGGCTGATGGGGCCCGCATTCGTGGTCGATGGCTTCGGCTGGGCGTTCATCGGTGCGCTTATCATCAGCGTTGTTACCATCATCGGCAATTTCCTTGCCCGCTTCGGTGGCGGTCGCGTGCGTGTCCAGCGGAAGCGTCGCCGCGAGGAACCACAACGGCTGGATGA
The DNA here is from genome assembly GCA_002724615.1 of Verrucomicrobiales bacterium. Taxonomy (GTDB): domain Bacteria; phylum Verrucomicrobiota; class Verrucomicrobiia; order Limisphaerales; family UBA1100; genus UBA6614. The sequence continues at coordinate 6,496 of PBPF01000168.1, forward strand.
CGACGATGATGGTCCCGTAATCGATGTTTAGTCCCTGCTGTCTCGCAGTGCCCAGCGAATGGCCAGCCAAGGTATGAGGAACACGGTCATGCAGAAGATTTTCATTGCTGTCAGGGCCGTGTAGTTGAGCATCACAAACTGCTCCAGCGTGATTGATCCGCCGATAGCACGGCTGTGCAGGTCCACCACCCACTGGTGGTCTAGCGCGAGGAGCATAATCAGCCAAAACAGTTGCAGTGCCATCCCCAGCGCAAAGGCTCGGATTAGCACTCGGGATGTAGCCTCATAAAAGTCGCGCGAAGTTTCGTTCATCCATCCGACCTACACTCGCCAACGCCTCACGTCAATCGCCAGGACACTCGTAGTGTCTGGATGCCTTTGGCGTTGAACATTTTTTCAAATTCCGTCCTGCGCGCTGCTAGTTCCGTGGGCGTCTCCTCGTGCACAAAACCGCCGTGTGCGGAGAAGACCTCCTGCATCTGGGAAAAATACGGCTCATTATCCGTCCTCAAATGCACAACGCCACCAGTAGTCAAAATGCGTGCGGTTATCTCGGGAAATTCCTTGTTCACCAGCCGGTGCCAGGCATGCTTGTCCTTCGGCCAAGGGTCCGGAAAATAAATGTGGATCGCCTCGAACGCATTTGCCGGCAACAGATATTGGACGAGGTACCGCGCCTCGAATCGCAGCAGGCGAAGGTTTTCAAAGCCTTCGCGTCGTGCCTTTTTCTCCAGCTTGCGTAGCCGGCCAAGCAAGCGTTCCACGCCAACAAACTGTCGGTCGGGATAGTCGCCGGCGTACCCGAAAAGGAACCCCCCGTCGCCACAGCCGATCTCCAGCTCCATTGGCTGCGGTTTCGCAAACAGGTCTTCGCGTAACAACGGATTGATGACAGAGGTGAACTCGTGAAACAGTCCAGAACGTCCGTCGCCCGAGGCGTTGCTTAAGCCGTCCCCTCCCATTAAGTCACTTCCGACCTACAAACAAAGCCAGCGAGGCGGTATAGCCATGAAGAAAATTCCGTCCACCAACCGGGCCAATCTCGCCGTTGCAAAAGAACCCGGCCAGTCCTAGTGGGCCCAGTTCACTCTGCACCATGCTTGCATCGTGATCCGGCGCGCCAAACAGGTGTCGTCCACGTCCGTTGCAGCAGCAAAGTACGCCACCCAGGACGGGTGCGTCCGCAAGGTCTGCTTTAACTGTGTTTAACAACGCGGCCAAATCTTCACCTGCAGCTTGGGCGTCACGCCGCTGGAACTGCATCGTTTGCCCTGCGCGCGGGAATGCGCCCACGGCAATCGCACCTGCCTGGTCATCGGCGCCCAGCAGGTTGCGAATCAGGAAATCGCCCCGGCCAAAATCCTCGCGATACTCATTCGTTACCAGTCCGACAAACATGTTGCCCTTGGCCTTTTCCTTCTCCTCAGCTGGCAAGCCGTCGAAGGTCTCCACCAGTACCTCGTAGGCGTTACGGTTGCCGATGGTATGGATAATGTTGTGATCCGACTCTGTGATCGTCCACGTTTGTCCGATGGGCGTGCAGCCCTGCGAGGTTACACCGCGCAGATCCACTGCGCCGCCCACTCCAATGGCCACCGCTCCTTCCTCAAGCACTTCGCCGTTCAGGTAAACCTGCGTCCCCGTTGCGCCTGGACCAGCGCTGGCCAGTCCGCCGAGGATTGGCTTGTTGGCCCATGCCTCGTTCCATTGGCGCAGCCATTTCTCGGCGTCGAGATGAAAAGGATCAGCGAACACCAGCCAGCCGTTTACATCCAAACCGTTCGCCTTGTCATGCCAGTAACCGGCGTCCTCAGCGTCCTCAAGGTCGCCTTGTTCGAATTGCATGGCGCACAACTCCGCGCCAGGCAGGTCGTACAGCGCCAGCACAATACCCGCGTCATCCTCGATCTCACGCTCGTTGAAGATCAACCCTTGGCTGGAGCATCCCGCCAGCAGTGGCACGCGTGCGTTGACGCGCAGAATTTCCAGGATGACCTTGGCGTGTTCGAAGAAGCGCGGGGCCATGTAAACCAGCCCAAGTGAAACCGTATCCGCCTCCAGTTGCGAGCGCAGGTCAGTTGCCCAGCCGGAAATGGCATCGTCATCGAACGCGCCTTCGTAATGCGCTACGACAGAATGTGGACTGGCTTGGGACACGGCCGGATTGTGAAATGCACCGTGCCAAGAGGCAAGCTCATGCTCAGGCGGCGGCCTCGGCTTTTTCCTCCGCCTTCTCCGTAGGTGCGGCCTTGGCTTCCTCCTTCTCGTCGGCCTCCTCGGCAACCCCGTCGCGCTTAGCCATGATTTGAGCTACGATTTGCTCCGAAAGCTCCGGCTTTTCCGTCAGCGTCTTCTGTGCCGCCGCCACGCCCTGCCCGATCAATTCACCTTCATGCTGGATCCAAGCTCCCTTCTTGGAAAGCACCTCAAAACGCAGACCGGCATCGATAATACTCCCCTGCTTGTTGATGCCCTGATTGTACATGATATCGAACTCTGCCTCGGCAAACGGCGGTGCCACCTTATTTTTGACTATCTTCGTCTTTACATGGTTGCCAATCACCTGACCGGTAGCATCTTTCAGTGCCTCCTTGCGCCGGATGTCGATCCGTACGCTGGCATAAAACTTCAGCGCTTTGCCGCCCGGCGTTGTCTCCGGGTTGCCAAACATCACCCCCACCTTTTCGCGCAGTTGGTTCGTGAAAATACAGGTCGTCTTTGATTTGCCCAGAATCGCCGCCAGCTTGCGCAATGCTTGGCTCATCAGACGCGCCTGCATGCCCATCGTCGCCATGCCCATGTCGCCCTCCAACTCCGCCTTAGGCACCAGCGCCGCCACTGAGTCGACCACGATCACGTCAATCGAGTTCGATCGCGCCAGCGTTTCGCAAATTGTCAACGCTTCCTCACCGCTGTCCGGCTGCGACACTAGTAGGTCATCCAGGTTCACCCCCAGTTTGCGCGCGTACGCCGGATCCAGCGCGTGCTCTGCGTCGATGAATGCTGCGATGCCACCCTCCTTCTGGCAGTTCGCCACCACGTGCAGCATTACAGTCGTTTTTCCAGACGACTCCGGCCCGTAAATCTCGATAATTCGCCCTTTCGGTACTCCGCCAATCCCCAACGCCAAGTCCAGCGACAGCGCCCCTGTGGGAATCGACTCAATCTGTGAGTGTCCTTTCGCATCTCCTAGGCGCATGATGCTTCCCTCACCAAACGCCTTGGTGATCTGTGCTAGCGCAGAATCCAAGTTGCGCTGCCGTGCTTCGCTCCCGCTTCCCGCGGCCTCTTTTTTGGTTTTTTTCGCTTCAGCCATGATGCTCCGTTATTAAAAGCCTTTTGGTGGGTCAATCATAGACCCACCCCCAAAGACCGCAAGTCCCAGTTATTAAAAAAGCCTTTTTGGTTTCCTTCAGCCTAAGCCAAGAGTTCCTTCACCACATTTCCATGTACGTCGGTTAGCCGGAAGTCGCGACCGGCATGGCGGTAGGTGAGGTGTTCGTGGTCGAGACCGAGGAGGTGGAGCATGGTGGCGTGGAGGTCGTGGACGTGGACAACATCCTGCACGGAGCGAAAGCCGAATTCATCGGTGGCACCGTGGGCGTAGCCGCCTCGAGTGCCGCCACCGGCAAGCCAGCAGGTGAAACCGTAATGGTTGTGGTCGCGGCCGTTAAGAGCGGGATACTCGGCAACAGGTGTGCGGCCGAATTCACCACCCCATAACACCAGCGTGCTCTCGAGCAAGCCGCGCTGGCGAAGGTCGGTGAGGAAGGCGGCCAGCGGCTGGTCCCATTCACCTGCGAGCTTGCGGTGGGTGCCGACGAGGCCGTTGTGGTTGTCCCAAGGCTGGCCGTTGCCGCTCCACACCTGCACAAAGCGCACGCCGCGCTCGAGCAACCGGCGCGTCATCAACAGCTGCCGCCCGTGTGTGCCGTTGCCGTAGCTGTCCTGAATGTGCTTTGGCTCGTTTTTGATTTCGAAAACATCCGCCGCTTCCGACTGCATGCGAAACGCCAACTCGAAAGACTGGATGCGGGCTTCGAGTGCCGGATCGGCTGCGCGGTCCTTGAGATGTTTCGCGTTGAGCGCCTGCGTGAGGTCAAGTAGGCGGCGTTGTTCGGCGGACTTCAGCCGGCTGTTGCGAATGTTGGCGATGAGCTTGGTGACGTCTGTGTGCTTAGTGTCGAGGTGCGTGCCTTGATAGGCACCGGGCAGAAACGCACTGCGCCAGTTGCGCGTGGCAACGACGGGATAGCCGCCCGGGCACATTACCACAAACCCCGGCAGATTGGCGTTCTCGGTGCCGAG
>PBPF01000169.1 GCA_002724615.1 Verrucomicrobiales bacterium
CGGCCACAGGGCACCCTGCTCAGTTGCACGTTCAATAATAGTATCCTGAAATTTCACAAGACCATCCCCCTTGGACAAGGAGGTGACCGCGCTGATCAGTGACCAAACACAGATGGTGAAGATTGACAGCACGATGAGTACCGTTGCAATGCGCCATGCGCGGACTTGGCTCTCGAGAGAGTGGATCTCGTCGATGGCCTCCCCGGCGCAAATGACGCCGTCGCTTTCGGCAGTTTCCTCGGAGGTGTCATTGTCTTGGGAACCTTCAGATTCCTGAGAAACTGTAGTTTCCTCATTCTCCTCCTCGGGGTTGTTGGAGGAAGTATTTTCGGGGTCGTTAGACGATGGGTCCGTCATGATATTAGTCTGTTGACAAGTTGGTTGAACGCGAAATATCAGAGCCTGTGGAAAAGTTGTCAATAACGTTTTTGGGGATATTGAAGTTTTAAAACTATACCTATTTTGGAGGCACTTGTGGGTTTGACAGATTGGTGGGGTGGAGGAACGCTTTGGGAATGAGCGAGACGATTTTTCCGCGGAGCCCGCGCGAGCATATGGCGGGCTGGGTTTGGTTGCCGAGGTTTGTGGATAAGATTCGATTAAATGCGGCAGGTCGACTGCATCCTGACTACCAGCCGAACTTTTGCGTGAAGGGCTTCGACCTCGCGTGGCTGGAGGTGGCGGGGCTCAAGGCAGAGACGTTTGTTGGGATGGTGGAAGGCACTGTGACCGATGGAGAGGTTTGCGACTGGGTGGCGCGTAACGCGAACACGAATTCGGACGACCAAGCGACCTTTCGCGAAAAGATGGAGAATTACGGGAAGGATGAGTCGAATGCCGAGTTGCGCGCGCTGCTCCAAAAGCGCAAGGAGGACGCGGGGATGGGGGACCGCGATGACATCCAATGTTTTGTGGATTTCATTGAGGCTGACGAGGGCAGGTTTTAAACAAAAAAAGACGCCGGGTGATATTCCCGGCGTCCTAATGGTTTTCAATCCGCCTAGCTGGACAAGTCCGGCACGACGTAAGGTTTTCGGTATTCGCGGGTAAGCAGTTTGTTCGCCTTGGCGTTACCGTGGAAGGTTTCCTTCTTGGTATCCATCTCCAGCGCAGGTCCGAGGGTCAGCGGGGTGGCTTTCAGGTCCACCTCGTTCTTCGCAGCCAGATGGTCGATCATGCGGTCCACGGCCTCAAGGGCACTGTCGTCCTTCTTGGCGAAGGCCCGAATGTCTTCCACGCTGGCTTCCTTGCCGACACGGTGGCTGATGTTGCCGGTGTGGCAAAGAGCACTGGAGAGATGGCCTTCCAGAATCTCGGCTGTCAGGTCCGAGGGCTTGCGGCTACGTACGGCGTTGATGAAGTTTTCGAAGTGGTTCCCACCACCCCCGAAGTTCTTGATCTGCTTGTTGTCATTGTCATAGACCTGCACGGAACCGTAGTTGCGCACGGCCACCCAGCCTTTCTCGCACTCTACAAACACCGCCACACTGCCGCCGCGGTAGGTCGGGCGCTTGCCGGACCCCTTTACCTCGCCCAATCCGCGTACCTCGAAAATGAGGGGGGCGGTTTTGTAGTCGTGGTAGATCACTTGTGTGTTTGCGGTTTCGCCATCGTCCTCATAGCCGAGGCGTCCGCCAATGCTCCACACGCGGGGGGACAACTCCATGTCATTGAGGAACCAGCGGGCAATGTCCATCTGGTGGATGCCTTGGTTGCCGAGGTCGCCGTTGCCGTAGTCCCACATCCAGTGCCAGTCGTAGTGCAGGCGTTTGCGGGTGAGGGGCTTCTTGGGGGCTGGGCCGAGCCAAAGGTCGTAGGCAACGGACTCAGGTATGGGATTGTCATCTTTGGTGTGGCCGATGCTCGGGCGGCGTTTGTAGCATAGGCCGCGTGAGACCTTGATTTTGCCCAGCGCGCCGGATTTCACAAACTCGACAGCGTCCTGAATGCACTTGGAACTACGGGCCTGCGTGCCGGTCTGGACGATCTTCTTGTGCTTGCGCGCGGCGTTCACTATCTGACGGCCTTCCCATACATTGTGGCTGACGGGCTTTTCAACGTAGACATCCTTGCCAGCCTGAATGGCCCAGATGGAGGCGAGCGCGTGCCAGTGGTTTGGTGTGGCCACGGTGACGATGTCGAGATCCTTGTCCTCGAACATCTCGCGCATATCCAAATAGCCCTTGACCTTATACTTATCGACGCCTGCCTTGAGGACATTGCGATCCACGTCGCAAAGGGCATGCAGACGCACGCCTTTCTCAGCCTTCTGTAGCCCGCGTATGGAGCCGATGTGGCTGCCGCCGCGCCCGCGGAATCCGATGGTGGCGGCGTTGAGGGCCTCGTTGGCGCCCTTGACGCGGGCCCAGCTGGCAGCGGTCATGCCCGCAGTGGCGCCGGCGAACAGGGAGGTCTTCAGGAACGACCGGCGGGTCTGCCGGATGTGTCTGGTTTGATATGATTTGTTCATGATTATTTGTTGGATTTTGAAACTTGGGTGCTGGCAAAGCGTTGCCATTCCTTCTCGATCTCGGTGGCCTTTGCGGGGCCGTCATGCCAGAGGAACCGGTAGCGGAAGGTAAGGTTTTGGCCCTGCTTGAGAGTGTAGTCGCCGGCGTGCGGATCCTTGAGGCGTAGGAAGTGGCGGCGGCCGTAGATGTTGGCAGAGCAGAGCCCATAAGCGCGCGCATGCCAGCCGGTGGGATGGCGCGGGTTTTTGGGATGGTCAAAGATGGCGACACCGAGTGTCTTACCTTCCACTGTACCGTAGTATGCGACCCACTTGGCAAACTTACCCCAGCATGCAGCGTCCTTCACGCCTTCGCTGTTAAGCATGTGGCCTTTTGCCTGAATCTTGGCGGTCCCGTGGGGGCTGACGCACATGCTGTCGGGTACGCGGATGGACATGCCGGCATCCTTGTCGTCCTGCAGAACGATGTCTCCCTCGGAGGCGTGGATGGTGATTGTGTAGTCCAGCATGCGACCGGCCTTGGGGGCGTGAAAGACGATCTCTCGAGAATCAGTGGCGACCGTCTCACCGTTCTTGGCCACCCACTTGTTGCGGCTGTGGATGGCGCCGTTCCCGGTGAACTTGATGTGGGTCTGCACCTGCTTGCCGCTGTTGGCATTCTCACCCCAAAAATCGCTGACGGTGCCGGTCTTGATGGCCTTCACATGGCGATGACCCCACCAGAGGCTGCGGTGGTGTACGTGGTCGTTGGACTCTCCGGGCAGCGCCTTTTCCATGGGATAACGCCTGGTCATCAGCGTCTTGCTGTCGGTCCACAGTACGGGGTAGAGGACAGGCTTTGGGATGCCGGTGTAGTGGTACTCAGTAAAGAGTTTGCCGTCGATCTTGACGATGAGTTTGCCCTTACCTTGGGTGATGGAAACGTCGCCGCCAGCTATTGCCAGCAGGGGAAGGGACAACAGGGAGATTAGTGCAATCCGTTTCATGGGTGACTCCGCGATGCTGGTGGGGCGCGCGGGTTAGGTCAACCCAAATTACGGCGGAAACACAAGCAGGTTGGGGCCATCGCTGGTGGCTTGCTGGATCCAGCCGGAGCGCCGCAGTGCGCCTTCCTCGAAAGCTACCTTGAGCCACCCCCCATTGCGGCGGTCCATAATGTTCAACTCAATACCGTCGCTGATAGGGTCGGGATCGGTATGGCTGGGAGCTACGGACTCCGGCACTTCGGTGGGAGTAAGGGGGCGCTTGTAAAGGGGTGTCTCGCGGATGGTGATCGCCTCGTCTTCAGCCGATTGATAATCCCATGCGGCCCAAGCCATCGCACCCAGTCCCGCGCCAACGCCAAGCAGTAGGTGTGCGCCGATCCCCCAGCGGTTTTGCCACGGGGCGTGCACCTGTCGGGCGGTCAGAAGCAGCAGGCTGAGGGTCAGGCAAAGTGATGCGGCCCCGGCCCATTCGTTAAGTGTGAGCCAGCCTGTGAAAACCCGAAGTGGAGGCTCGCGAGGGGGTTGGCCATGCACGATCTCTCGAGCGCGCAGGAGGTTGGCGCGGTTTTGGGTGTCGCGTGGGTTCAGTCGGCGAGCTAGGCGGTAATGGTAAATGGCACGGCCCAGGCTTGTGGTCCCGGTGCCAATACCACCGCCCTGTTCGCGGCCGTGCTCAAGATAGGCATTGGCGAGGTTGTGGTGCAGTGCACTGGAGACGTGGCCTTTGGCGAGGGTTTTCTCATATTCAAGAATTGCCTTTTCATAATGGCCACGGTCGAAGGCTTGATTCCCGGCCGGGAAATCGGCGACGGCACTCACAGCAAGGAAGAGGATGGCGCTGGCGGCTTTAAACTTCATCGACAGGGTCGTCCATTCGGGCGAGGGCGAGAAGGATGTTGCGGTGTGCGGAAAAGGCTTCGGCAAGGGCCGGGCCGGTGGCTGGGCCGAATCGTACGGCATTGGCAGTGTCGAGAAATTTTGAGAGGGCGTCGGTGGCCTCGGGGGATAGTTGGCCGGAGAGTTCGCCACGCAGGACGGCCTCCGTGATGCCGCCGGCCGGGATGTCGAGACGTTCGCCGATGCGTTCGCGCAGCAGGTGGGTGGCAAGTTGATAGAAGGGCTCGGCGGATTTTTCGCGGGCAAGGGCTTCCAGCCGGCGGCACTCGTTGCGCAGGAGTTTCTCCACGCGCAGTCGGCGGGTGAGGCGCGGCCGGGCGTCGTAGTAATCGCGCCGCCTTCGCCAGATGAGGGCGACGCAAAACGCACCCAACGGCACGGTCTGTGCAGCCAGGAACCAAGGCTGGGAAAGCAGGGGAACTGGTGGCAGAGCAAGTGTGCCGGGATGTTTCTTTTGCGTAATTTTTTCGGGCGCGTCAGTTTCTGTGGGTTGATTTTTTGTGGTGGGTTCCTCGACGGGTTTCTCGGGCGGCATTTCGCCAAAGGCTTGAAGGAGGATGGGCTGGGTGTCGGCCTCGACGTAGGTCTGGGTGTCGGGGTTGAAATAGCTGAAGGGGAGCGCGGGGATTTCAATGGGGCCGGGAGCACGGGGAAGCAGATTGACCCGGAACACCTTGGCAAACTCGGGATCCAGTCCTCGCCGTGGCGGCGTGGGTGTGCGGCGGGGTTCATCGACGCGGAAGTTCCCCCAGTCGCCATCCTTTGGTTCCGGCATGGGCACATGGTCCAGCGCGCCGCGGCCGGTGATGGCGAGGATCAACTCGACTGGCGTGTTTACGCGAACGCGAGTCTTGTCGACTTGGGTATGTACGCTGAATTGACCGACTGCGCCGGTAAAGCTCGTGGACTGGCCTTCGGCGGGTAGTGGCTTGACGGTCAGTGTTAGCGCGGGCGTCTTGGGCTCGTGTTTCTCCTGCTTCAGGATGGCGCCGGCGAATCGCTTGACGATCAACTCAGTTTGGAAGGAGATCTTCACCTCGCCGGGTTGGTTGGCCACGGCGTAGTTGCGGTAGTGATAAACAGGATACCTGCGGCCGTTGACGACGGTCTGGTTCATCGTTAGCTCTGGGCGCTGTTTTAGCCAGCGGACCGAGTCGGATTGCAGGCGCGGCGGATGGTTGCGCAACTCGTTGAGGTCGATCGGGATGCGGTCGTAGCCGGGGAAATGCACCTGCAGGTCGACGAGAAACATTTGGTTGCGGAACACCGGCTGGCTGGGCATCACGGCTTTGAGAAAAACGACGCGGTCATCCGCCACCGCCGATGCGGCCAGTAGGCAGGCGGCCAGTGTTGCTGGGAGGCGCATGTTACCAGTTCTTGCGTTTACGGCCGCGTTCAAGGCGTTGGTTGGTCCATCGGTCCATGTCGCGCAATTGACGGCCCATGCGCTCAAGTGCGTCGGAGAGCGGTTTTTCCTGGTCGCGTGCGGCCTCCAGCAGTTCCATTGCCTCAGCCATGGAAAGCTGCTGTGGTGTGCCTTGGTTCTGCTGTTCGTTTTGTGGTTGGTTGGAGAGTTGCGGCTCGCCGTTTTCGGGTTGCTGAGGTTCGCCTTCGCCGCCTTCGTCGCGATCGGGTTCCGGCGGTGTGGCTTCCACACGAATCCAGTGGCTGCCATTGAAAATCTCCGCCCAAGCGTGCGCCATGCTGAGGCGCGAGACGTGGTTACCCTCCGTCTTGTCAAACTCCACACCGGCAAATCCGCAAACTACACGCACCGGGAACCCAGCCTGTCGTGCCAGCAGTTGGAAGCCGTAGGCGAAGTATTCGCAGTGTCCGGGCTGGTCGGTTTTCAGCCAAGCCATCACGGGGTCGCGATCCTTCATTTTTCGGATGCGCATCATTTCGTATTCGTGGTTCTCATGCAAAAAGTGCAGGGCGGCCTCGGTGAATTTTTCGGCGGTCAATTCCCGTCCCGCCGTGATGCCGTCTACCATCAACTGCAGTTCCTCCTTTTCCTTGGGCGATAGGTTTACCTCAAGCGTGGTCCAAGGATACGCCACCGGGCCGGTTGGTCGTGGGTCGGAAAGAGCTGCATCAGCTTTGGCCGGTTCAATTGTCTCGTCGTCGGCAGGGGTCGTCGCGGTGTAACGCAGCATCTTTAGCGGCATGGTATTCATCCGCACGTAAAATGTATCTTCGCTGTAAAGGTATGGCTTGTCACTGGAGAGTGAGAGGCGCTCGAAGGGGCCGGGCAGGGGCAGGTGTTTGGTGAGCAGTGGTTCCAGCTGAAACCGCCATTCCGCCCCATCCAGCCGCATGCCCTCGGGGAGTGGCCGGTTGCCGTGCCACGACTCGTGCCCGCCGTTGTGCGGTCCGTCTTCCAGCATCTTCATCGTCGGCGAGGCATACCCCACGCCCCCGCGGTATCCATCGAAAACCAGCATGCGGAAGTATGGCCGTTCCGGCAGTGCTTCCTTGGAGGGCGGGAAGATGCGCAGGGCCACGGCGTCGGGCTGTTTTTTGAAGCGGTTCACCATGTCCACCTCCATCTGCTCGCGCAGTGTGGGCAGCTTGGCGATCTCCTCGCGTAGCTTGCGGAGGACAAATGCGAAGTTGCGAGCGGCGTCGCGATCATGGGGGTCCAGTTTCACGGCGGCGCGCAGATGCTCGGCGGACTCGGTCCATTTGCGGATGCGTACCTTGCGCTCCAGTTCCAGTTGGCCGAGCTGGTAGTGTGTGTTGCCAAGGTTGTAAAACGCCTGCTGCTGGACCTTCAGGTCATCCGCCTCGAGTGCCTGTGTGTATTGTTCACGCGCACTGGTGTAGCTGGCACCTGTGTCCTTGAGCGCCGGGGCTACCTTGGGCCGCAGTTTCGCGATGGCGGCATTGCAGTTGGCGGTGAGTTGCTTAAGGGAAAGTTCATCTCCAGACTTGGCGAGGGCGGCGGCTTGTTCCAGATCCAGCACGGGTGTGCCATTTGCCTGTTGCAGTTCGCTGATCAGCCGGTGCACGGCGGGAGGGTTCTCGAGTTGTGCTTGCAGGCGCAGGTCCCATAACGCGAGCAGTCGGCGATGCGAATCCCGGGCAGGCGCGTATTGGCCGGCAGCCTTGCGGTAAAACTCGTTGCCGCGGTTGTAGAAATGGCGACCGGCATGGGGGGCGTCGGGGTCGACCTCCTCTTTTTCCGCAGGGTCGCCGCCGCCAAACCATCCATCGAGTCCGAACGGCAGGGCTGCGCGCGCGCCAGGGGAAAACCACAGGAGACCCGCCAATATGGCCACGCCCGACGCACTGCCAATGGCTTGCCGCCGACGCCGATGTCCGGGAATAAACATCTCCATTAGCAGTAACAACATCGCCGCGCCGAGGGGCCAGCGATATTGTTCGCGTGCGATCTCCTTGTTCACCGCGCCAGTATCATCCGGTTGGGCCAATGGCGCGAGCCATTTCTTGTAGAGCGAACGCATGGGCGCGGCGCTGTCGAGCTGGACGAACCGGCCCTTTGCGGCTTCGGCGATTTCCTTGAGCAGTCCGGTGTTCACCAGCGACAGGACGCGCTGGTCGTCCTCATCTGTCAAATACACTGTGGTTCCCAGTCGGGTAAGACAGCGGTCGCATGTGGCGCGGCCCATGGGGTTGACGACGGGGCAGCGGTAGTTCGGGCAGTCGCGTAGTCCAATGACTCCACCGCCACCCTTGCCCACGGCCACGGTGAAGATCACCATGCCGTCGGCCTTCGCCTCGGCGGCGGCTTTCAAAGCCTCGCCCTCGTGGTCCTCGCCGTCGGTGAAAATGACTAGTGCCTTCTGCCGGCTAGGGTCGTTCACGAATGCATTGTTGGCTGTGCGGATGAGATTGGCCAGACTGGTGCCCTCCTCCTGAAACTGCAGATTTTGCACCCAAGTATGGTCCACCTCGCTATTGAAGGTCTCCATGTCGCTGGTCAGCGGGCACTTCACAAACGCGCCACCGGCAAAGTACAGGAGGCCCAATCGCTCGGCTTTGGCTTGTCGGGCTAACTCCTTGGCGGCCAGCTTGGCGTGGTCGAGCCGGCTGGGTTCCAGATCGGATGCCAGCATGCTCTTGGAAACGTCGAGCGCTACGATGATGTCCAGATTGCTCTGGGTGGACTTTACTTTTTCCACGTCCCAGCGCGGCCGGGCCAAAGCTAGGATCACTGCCGCCAACGCCAGCAGCACAAGTCCCATCCTTACCCATTGCCGACGGCGACCCACGCCTGCGGCTAGGTCGTCCAGTAGGCGCGATTCGATGAAGAGGCTCATCAATCGTTCCCGCCGCCATAGTGCTAGTAGCAAAAGTACCACCAGCGGAGGCAACAACAGCAACCACGCCAACTGCCCCGGCTCCTTCCAGGTCATCTCCGCCCACTGGTCGGCGGTGATCAACAGCCCCACCGGCGCTAGCAGCGCCAGCCATAACAGCAGGGGTTTCCACCAGTCGTTTTTCATTTATGGTACACGTTTCAGAATCGTTTGCGAAAGTACCACCTCCAACAGTAGCAGAAGCAGTCCCGCCAGTATCAGCACACTGAAATGGTCGCGGTACACCTTGAACCGGCGCGGCTTGTGTTCCGTCGGCTCGGCCTTGTTGATCTCCTGATAAATGCGCCCCAGCGTGTCCTTGTCCTCCGCGCGAAAATATCGGCCGCCGGTGGTGCTGGCGATTTTCTGCAGGGTCTCCTCGTCGATCTCCACATTTAACGGCACATAAAACACCTGCCCGCCCGGCCCTCTACGCGGCAGTCGGTTGGTGCCCTTCTTGCCTACGCCGATGGTGTACACCTTTACATCCATCGTCCGGGCCACCTCAGCCGCCGTCAACGCCGGGATCTTGCCCGTGTTGCTCATGCCGTCGGTCATCAGGATCACAATTCGGCTCTTGGCCTTCTTCTGGTCGCGTAGCTTGTTGATGGCGCTCATCAAACCTGAGCCAATCGCTGTGCCTTCTTCGTCGCGAATGAAAGTGTCCACTGTCAACTGGCGCAACGAGTGCTGCAGGAACTCATGGTCCATCGTCAGTGACCCCACGTAAACTTTTCCGGAAAAAACTGCTAGCCCCAGCCGGTCATTCGGCCGGTTGCCGATAAACTCCGCCATTACCTTCTTCGTTGCATCCAGTCGATTTGGGGGGATGTCTTCCGCCAGCATGCTGTCCGACAGGTCCACCGCCAGCATGATGTCGATCCCGCTGTGTTCCTTGCGCGACTCGCCCAGTTCAGTCTGTGGTCGCGCCATGGCAGTTAGGAATAATGCCAAAGCCAGCCAGCGCAGCGCGTTCAATACCGCTCCCGCGCGAGAAGGCGCAGCTCGCGTCAGCCGCCGCACCAGCGCGATGGACGAGTACACCAGTGCCGCCGGTTGTCCGCGTCGTCCCAAAAGGAACGCCGCCACGGGCAACACCGCCAGTCCCGCCAGCCATCCCGGTTGCCGAAAGGTGATGCCGTAATGCGCCACCACCCACCAGCCCGCCAACAATGGAAGACCCCACGCCAGCAATGATTTCAGAATGGAGGTAACAGTTTTCACGTTGGCTTGACCGATCCATCAACCGCCGCCGTTTCATCCACAATTCGGCTGGCGCACTGAAGCAATTCCTTTAGCTCCGCCTCTGGCAAATCGTGACGGGCAAACTTCACCAAGTCGCATTGCCTCAGGAACTCCCCGAGCATTTCTTTTTGCGAGTCCACCAGTGCGCTGGAGGTTTTCAACTCGGTGAGAAATTCTTCCGTGGTTTCCTCCGGCGCGTGGAGTTCGAAGCGTTCCTCCAAGTACACTCGCAGTGTGTGTGACACCAGCACGCAGAATGGCTCCGGCTGACCCATCAGGCCGTTGGCCTCCGACAACTGACGGCGGGCGCGTTCGTGCGGCGGTATCTCTGCCTGAGGCAGACGCATTCGCTTGAGCAACCAGAGCACTAGCGGCACAAGGATGGCCAGCGTCACAGTGATCACAAGCAGCCACGGAACCCACCAATAGGGGTCGGGGATGGGCAACTCCGGCTTGATATCCAGCAGGTCGCCGGGCAGTTCCGTTGGTAAGTCGGTTGGCAGGTCAGCGGGCAGATCGTCTCCACCGCCGGGCAGTTCACTTTCGTCCGTGCCGTTCATCGCCTTGTGCGCCGGTGTTCGCGCAATTCGAAGAATCGTTTTAAGGCCCGTAACCAAGGCCGGCCGGTCTCCACGCGGATCAGGTCGATGCCGAGTCGCCGTAGTTGTTCCTCCAGTGTCTCCTGTTCCACTGCGCGTCGCTCGGCAAACATTGCGCCCACACGGCTGGTATTCACCTCTGCCACCTCACCGGTCTCGGCGTCCTCCAGTGCCAGTCGGCCAAGGCGCGGCAACTCGTGCTCATGCCTGTCGCTTACTTGGATGGCCACGAGGTCGTGCCGGTGATTGGCTCGCCGAAGGGGTTTCTCCGGAATGGGGTCCAGAAAATCGGAAATCAGAACTGAGACGGTCTTTCGTGCTTGGATTCGGGAGAGGAACTCCAGTGGCCCGTTGAGATCCGTGCCCGCGCGTTTAGGTTGATGATGCAGGATGTCGCGCACCACGCGTAGCGCATGCTGTCGACCTAGGTTGGGCGGCACGAACAATTCCACCTCGTCGGTGAACAGTACCAGGCCGACCTTGTCGTGATTGCGGTTGGCCGCCAGTGCCAGCACCGCCGCCAGTTCCGCCGCCAGTTCGCGCTTGGATTGTTCCCCGCTGCCAAATCGCCCGGAGCCGCTAAGGTCCACCGCCAGCATCACCGTCAGCTCGCGTTCCTCGACAAACTTCTTAATGAAAGGCGCGTTCATGCGCGCGGTGACATTCCAGTCGATGAACCGCACGTCGTCGCCGGGTTGGTATTCGCGCACCTCCTCAAACTCCATCCCGTGCCCCTTGAACGCGCTGGTGTACTGGCTCGAAAGTAACTCCGTCACCAGACGGTTGGTCTTGATTTCAATCTGCCGGACTTTGGCTTGCAGATCAGGGGAAACCATCAGCGTAGGTCAGGTTGGATGTTAGGGAACGGGGAGCGTATCGAGCAGCTTCTGTACCACGTCCTCGCCGGCCATTTCCTCCGCCTCCGCCTCGTAGGTGATGCTGATACGGTGGCGCAACACGTCCAGCGCGATGGCCTTTACGTCCTGCGGGGTCACGTACCCACGTCCTTGCATAAAGGCGTGGGCCTTGGCGGCCAGCGTTAGGAAAATGGTCGCACGCGGCGAAGCGCCCAGTTGGATGTATGGCGCGATTGGGATGCGGTAGGCTTCCGGTTCCCGTGTTGCGCACACGAGGTCTACTACGTAGTCCTTCACCTTGTCGTCCACGTAGATCTGGTCCAGCAAACGGCGCGCCTTGAGGATCTGCGCGCCGGTGGTCGCCTGCCCGGCCTCCGGTAGCCCCTCGGTTCGCGCCATCAAGTCGAGGATTTGCCGTTCCTCCGCGCGGTCTGGATATTCGATCTTCAGCTTTAGCATGAAACGGTCAACCTGCGCTTCCGGCAACTGGTAGGTGCCCTCCAGTTCGATGGGGTTTTCCGTCGCCAGCACCAGAAACGGCTCCTCCAGCATGAAGGTCTTGTCACCGATGGTCACCTGACGTTCCTGCATCGCCTCCAGCAATGCGCTCTGCACCTTGGCGGGCGCTCGGTTGATTTCGTCCGCCAACACCAAGTTGGAATGAACCGGCCCCATATGCGTCGTGAACTCGCCCGACTGAGGGTTGTAAATTTGAGTGCCCACCACGTCCGCCGGCAACATGTCCGGTGTGAACTGCAGTCGGGAGAATTTAAGGTCCATCGTGGAGGCCAGCGTCTTCACCGCCAGCGTCTTCGCCAAACCCGGCACACCTTCGAGCAGCACGTGCCCGTTGGCCAGCAGCCCGATGATCAGTCGATCCACGAGGTACGACTGCCCAACGATTACCTTGCCCATTTCTGCCCGCAGTGGCTCCAGGAACGCGCCTTCAGCGCGCACCTCTTCATCAATCGAGGCAATTTCCTCTGTTTCCATGCGCGGCCAATGTAAAGCGAGCGGCCAGTGCCGCAAAGGAAACTTATTCCGCCCTCACCCCAGTAGTGTTTCCCATTCCTCCTCCCGAAAACCTACCACGCCACCGCCTGGCACCAGCACAAATGGTCGTTTCACAAGATTACCGTTTCCCATAAGCAACCCAATCGCATCTGCCTCGGACATCCCCGGCAGCTTGTCCTTCAGGTTTAGCGCCTTGTAATCCCCGCCCGAAGTGTTGAACAAACGCCGAATATTGCCGCCATAAACCTTCAGCATTCGCCTCAACTCCGCTTCAGTCGGCGGTTGCTCACGAATGGCCACCCGCTGAAACTCCTCTCCTCGAGCCTCCAGCCATTTCACTGCCTTCCGGCAAGTCCCACACCCCTTGTACTCGTAAATCTTCAACACGACAGGCGGTCCCTGCATTGGACCGCAAAAATTATCAATATTTTTTTGTAAGAAAAACGAGGCGCATTTCGATGTAAAGATGGCATATGAGATCACTGAATACATTCCGCTCAAAATTCAGGAATTTCCCAAGAATTCGTGCGTTCACGCTTCAGGAAGTCCTGATAACCATCGGTGTTGTCGCTCTTTTGATGTCCATTCTTCTGCCCGCCATTGCCAAGGCCCGTTTAAGGGCAATCCGGACAGTTTGCCTCAATAATACGAAACAACTGGGCTATGCAGCATTCTCATATGCGCAGGATCACGGCAAAACGATTCCCTACAGCGCCGTCGGCGGCAATAGCGAATGGATCGACATTTTAAAGAACGGATATGGTATTACCGACGAAACCTTGCACTGTCCGTTATGCGAAACGAGTAACCAGCATTCTTATGGCGGCATGCGTAAGGATTGGCGCATTGGCGGACCAACGCCGAAAGCCAAGGAGCAATCCCAAGCCAACTCCAAACCGAAACTCAAGATGGCGGCGTTTGCCGGCGCGACGGCATCCAGTCGTTCCAGTTCCAAACCTGCTGCGGCCCATGAATGGGCGCGTCACCCCAACTACTGGAAGTTTGTTGCCGGCAACTTCGGCCCCAAGAAAAAGGCGACGTTCAGTGTGAGCTTGGTTGCCCCGGGATGCCATGAACACGAAGGCAAACACAACCCACATCCTTGCTCCAGCAGCTGCCCTCATCCCCACCCCAAGGGCCGCGATTGTGTCTTTGGCGGTAAAAAGAAAACCGTGGATTACCGTGGTCCCTACACCAAGAAATGTCAGGGCGGTTCCCAGTTGATTTTGGTCATGTGCGAGAATGTGAAACCCAGCAACTTTTCTCTGGAGATTTTCAATGCCAAGAACGGCAAACGTCTGCAGAACACCTCCGGTGTTACGATTGACGACTGCGAATTGTTCGAATGGCGTGGGCCATTGGCCAAGGGACTTGGTGGAGAGGGAAGTTTGCTCAGTCCCAGCAAGCCGTTTCACAAGATTCCCGTTGGGTTCGACCAGGCGACATATCGGGGTCGTGAAGCTTTGGCGGGTGGGCGTCACTACCCAAACCCGCCATCCGGCACCGGGCGTGTGAATTACATCTTCATGCGGACTTGGATTCGATCCACCGTGGATGTCCGCCTGCGTGTGGCTGTCAGCGGGGATGAAGCCTATTCCGTGTTTATGCTCAAGGGCAACTGCTGCAAGGCCGGCCCCGGTTCACCCTGCGAACCAGGCAAGCCGACCACCAGTAGTTATGGAATCAATTCCTGGGCCCAGTCCGGTCACCACCATGCCACTCATGAACCACAAAAATTCGTCGAGTACGCCGAGGAGTTGTCCAGTGGAGTCCCGCTGTTTACCGAGGCAAATTGGTCTTGGGTGATGCCTACCCCCCTTGACCTGCCACCCAGTACACTTGATGGTGGCCGATTCGGCATTCAACGCGTGGTCATGGATCGTCATGATGGCCACGTGAACATGGTCTTTGGTGATGGCCACGCCGAGTCGGTGCCGCTACGGCAACTTTATGAAGTGGAATGGTACAAGAAGTGCAAACTTCCCCGCGGGTTGACCATACCGGATTTACCGGAGGAATGACCTTCGAGCCAAACTTCAATTGCCTTTTATTCCAGTTTGCGATTTGCTCCAGCCTTTGCAGGTATTTTTGCATCAACGAGGGCAACAGTCTGGGCCCCATTCGCTGGATCAACTGAATCAAGCGCTGGCCTCGGGGCATATTTCTCCGGATGCGCAAGCGTGGTTTGAGGGTGCTTCAGGTTGGGTGCCTATCGTGAAGGTGCCGGGCATCGTCCTGCCGCCAACTATCAAAAACAAATCTCCCCTGATTGTTGCGGGTATAGCGGTAACCGTCCTGGCAGTTGCCGGGATTTTGTATGCATTGCTGTCCGGTCAAAATTCAGAAACGAACGAGACCTTTGGCGTTGCTTCTGCCGACCCAGATTCGAATCAAAGTGTTAAGCCAGATGAAGGTTCCCAATCCAAAATGGGATCTTCACCCGAAACAGAAAATGAGCCGGTGTCGGCAATCAAGCCAACGTACGGTGATCATATTCGACCCATCTTCGAAAAGCACAAATGCTACGACTGCCACGACAGCGAAAGAGGCAAAGTGAAGGGGGATCTGGATCTTGCAGAGGATTACAGCCGCTCCACAGTATTGGACAAAAAGAAGCCTGACCTAAGTCGACTTGTGTTGCGGTTGAAAGACAAGAAAGATCCCATGCCGCCCAATGGTCCGATGTTGAGCACGCAAGAAATCAACATCATCAAAAATTGGATGCGCACCGGCGCGGCAAAATAGCTGAGGAAAAGCTATCTGGGCTGAGGTATCGGCCGGCCACCTCCGCCTTGGCCACCGGGTCTTCCGCCAATTCCGCCGGGCCTGCCTCCACCTTGGCCACCGGGTCTTCCGCCAATTCCACCGGGCCTGCCTCCACCTTGGCCACCGGGTCTTCCGCCAATTCCACCGGGCCTGCCTCCACCTTGGCCACCGGGTCTTCCC
>PBPF01000170.1 GCA_002724615.1 Verrucomicrobiales bacterium
ACACGGAGGTTGATGTTGTTTTCCTCACCGACTGAAATCTGTGAGCAGTGCAACACCCCCTTGGCGCCACCCTTGAATCGCAGCAACACATTGCCGTCGTCGTCGAGCTTGCGGCCCTTCACGAAGGTGGTGATGTCAGCAGCCAGTTCCTTGATCTGCAAACCTGTCACGTACTCAGCCAGATTCTCGGCGTGCGTGCCGATGTCGCCAATGCTGCCGGCGGCGCCGCTGCGCTTGGGGTCAGTACGCCAGTCGGCCTGTTTCTGGCCGGTGGCCTCAAGGTGTGTGGCCAGCCAGCCTTGCGGATACTCGGCGACAACCTTGCGAATCTTGCCCAGTTTGCCTGCGGCGATCATGTCGCGCGCCTCCTTCACCAGCGGGTAGCCGGTGTAGTTGTGCGTCAGTCCATAAAGAAGCCGCGTCTTCTTGACGATCTTGCCAAGGCTCTTCGCCTCCTTGAGATTAAACGTCGCCGGCTTATCGCTGAGCACGTGAAAACCATTTTCCAGTGCCATCTTGGCCGGCGGGTAATGCATATGGTTCGGCGTCACGATGGCCACGAAATCCATCCGCTCATCCGCGGGCAGGGTCGCCTCTTTCTCGATCATTTCCTCAAACGTGCGGTAGCAGCGTTTGGCGGGGAGAAACAAGTCGCGGCCACTGGCCTTGGATTTCCGTGGACTGCTGGAGAACGCGCCACAGACCAGTTCAATCTGCTGATCCATTGCCGCGGCGATGCGATGCACCGCACCGATGAAAGCGCCGCGCCCGCCGCCGACCATTCCGTAACGAATTTTTCTGCTCATAATAAAAAATACCGGGGGGATTGCTTTGGTGTTCGCCGCGTGTATAGTGCCGCGCCCGCGCCAAGTCAACGCGATTGGACATGACCTTACAGCTGTTGAAATCAAAAATCCACCGCGCGACCGTGACGGACGCCAACGTGAACTATGAGGGCAGCCTCACCATCGACCGCGCGTTGATGGACGAGGTGGACATGCGCGAGCACGAGCGTGTGCTCTGCGGCAACATGGCCAACGGCGAACGCTTTGAAACCTACGTGATTGCCGGCGAGACAGGCAGCGGGGCAATCATTCTCAATGGCGCCACCGCGCACCTTGGCCAATCTGGCGATCTCTTGAACGTCAGGACCTTTGCCGGCGTGAATGACTCGGCAACAGACGGTTGGCGACCGAAAGTGATTGTGCTTGGCGAGAACAACGCTATTATCGCCCGCCGTTAGGCGCTTTAGCGCCACCAACAAAACAACCAAAGAAAGGCTTTTGCCATGCGATTCACCGCGGGAGATATCGCCGCCCATCTTGGCGGCAAGGTCATCGGCGACCGCACGATGCCCCTCACAGGATTCCAAGCCGCCGACCGCGCGCGCGCCGGCGATCTCACCTTTGCCGAAAACCGTACTTTCTTCGAGCGTGCTGAGCAAAGCGCCGCCAGCGCGATCATTGTCGACAAGACATTCACCTCAGAACGCAAAGTGCTCATTCGCGTGGACAGCGCGCGCACGGCGTTTGCCAAGGTGGTGCCGCTGTTCTACCCGGAGCCACAGCCTCCTCAGGGAGTCCATCCTTCCGCGATTATTTCCGACAAGGCCAAGGTGCACCCCGAGGCCTGCATTGGCGCGCACGTGATTATTTGCGATGACGTCCAGATCGGGGCTCGCAGCGTGTTACACGGGAACAACTACGTGGATGAAGGCTGCGTGATCGGAGAAGACAGCGCAATTTTTCACAACGTGACGCTTTATCCGCGCACGGAGATTGGCGACCGCGTGCGCATTCACGCGGGCACCATCGTGGGCAGTGACGGCTTTGGCTACGTGCAGGAAGGCGGCCAGCACCTGAAGGTGCCACAGATCGGCAATGTGGTAATTTGTGATGACGTGGAGATCGGCGCGAACGTGACCATCGACCGCGGCGCGCTTGGGCCCACGACCATTGGCAAGGGTACCAAGATTGATAACCTCGTGCAGATTGCGCACAACGTGACAACCGGCGAGAACTGCCTCATCGTTGCGCAAGCGGGAGTTGCGGGCAGTACCAAGCTAGGCAAGCATGTGATCCTCGCCGGGCAAGTGGGCCTCGCCGGACATTTGCGCATTGGCGACAACGTCACCATCGCCGCGCAATCCGGCGTAATGCGCGACATCCGTGATGACGAGAAATGGTTCGGCACGCCGGCACAACCGGATCGCTCCATGAAGCGCCAGTTACTCGCGCTACAGAAACTGCCCGAGTTGTTGCGGCGCTTTAATCGTTTCGAGAAGTTTGTCAAAACCCGGATGCCCCAGGAAGCTGTGTCGCGAGCAAAAAACACCGCTGAAAAACCACCCCCAGCAACTGGCCCGGAGGATGAGTCTGGCACCGAAAAAGCCGATTAATTTGGCCAAAATCCCTGTTGACTCGCCCCCTTTTTCTGGTATCGTCTCCGCCCCTCATTGCGAGAATGAAGACTTTTTTGCCCAAGATTGACATGCAGCGGCGCAAGTGGCGCATCATCGATGCCGAAGGCCAGGTGCTCGGCCGCGTGGCAGAGAAAGCCGCCAATATCCTGCGCGGGCGTGACAAGCCGACATACACACCGCACTTGGACGCCGGCGATTTTGTGGTGGTGATCAATGCCGCAAAAGTACGCGTGACCGGCCGCAAGGAGACTGACAAGGTTTACACCCGCTACAGTGGCTGGCGCGGCGGGCTCAAGCGCGAGACCGTGGCCGACGTACGCGAAAAACATCCCGAGCGGCTCATCATGCGCGCCGTGAAAGGCATGCTCCCCCGGAACAGACTCGGCAGCAAGATGCTTACCAAGCTGAAAGTGCATTCCGGCGCCGACCACACTCACGGGGCCCAGCAGCCGGAGCCGGTGACACTTTAAATAAAATTCATATGCCAGACGAAAAGACAGGCGAATTTCTGGGTACGGGCCGGCGTAAGAGCGCGACGGCCCGCGTACGCATCAAGCCCGGCAACGGCAAGATCACTGTCAACAAGCGTCCGTTCGAGGCGTATTTCCCCGTGGAAGAGCACCGGTTGATCGTAGGCGAGCCCTTCGAAGCCACGGAGAACACGGACAAGTTCGACGTACGCGTAAACGTTCGCGGCGGTGGTCAGGCTGGCCAAGCGGGAGCTGTCCGCTTGGGAATTGCCCGTGCACTGCTGGAGCATGACGCCGAGTTGCGCCCCACTTTAAAGGCCGAGGGCCTGCTCACGCGCGACGCGCGCGTGAAGGAGCGCAAGAAGTACGGCCAACCCGGCGCGCGCAAACGCTTCCAGTACAGCAAGCGTTAAACTAAACACCCTTTCGCGCCCGCCGGTTCGCCGGCGGGTTTTTTTGTGTTTTCAAGTCACTCGAAACAACGCACAACAACTGAGGGCAGCAAAGGATGAACGAGGCAACGACACTAAAGGCCGCCGTGGTCGGCGCGTCCGGCTATTCCGGCGAGGAACTCGTGCGACTGCTCTTGGGACACCCGCACGTGGAACTCACCGCCGTTACCTCGCGCCAATACGCGGGACAAACGTTGGCCGAAGTTTTCCCGCGCTTCGGCAACCGTTCCTCGCTCAAATTCACTGAGCCTAATCCCTCGACATTGGCCGAAGCTGCGGAGGTGATTTTCCTCGCCCTGCCCCATGGTGTGGCCGCTGAATTTGCCAAGCCATTGGTTGAGGCCGGACGCACGGTCATCGATCTCTCCGCAGATTTCCGACTCAATGATGCAGCTGTGTACGAGGAGTTTTACGGCAATCCACATCCCGCGCCGGGACTGCTGGAACAATCCGTCTACGGCATGCCCGAGTTGCATCGTGCCGCCATCACTGACGCGAAACTCATCGCCGCTCCGGGCTGTTACCCCACCAGCATCCTGTTGCCAATTGTACCTCTGCTGCGCGGAGGGCTCATCAAGCCCACTGGCATCATTGCCGACAGCCAAAGTGGCGTAAGCGGTGCCGGACGCAAGACGGACATTCCGTTTCTCTATGCCGAGTGCAACGAAAGTCTTCGGCCTTACGGCGTGCCGAAACACCGGCATCTTTCAGAAATGGAACAGGAGCTTTCGGTCGCAGCGAATACGCAGGTGAGGATGCAATTCACGCCGCATCTCGTGCCCGTGACGCGCGGCATCCTCAGCACGCTCTACCTCGCTCCATCGGAGTCCTTTATGACAGAGCCTGAAGAAGCGGCGCTCGCGGAAAAAATCACCTCCTGCTACGCTGCGGCTTATGGCGACGAGCCGTTCATCCGCCTGCTGCCCGCCAGCGCCTTGCCGGATACGAAGCATGTCACAGGAAGCAACTACCTTGATCTGGCTTGGCGGCTTGACCGCCGCACTGGCCGCCTCATCGTGATGAGCGCAATTGACAACCTCGTGAAGGGCGCCAGCGGGCAAGCCGTCCAATGCCTCAATCTAGCCCAAGGCTGGGACGAAACCACCGGACTCATTTAACATGCCCAAAAAAATCCTGCCTTTGTTGATCTTTTCCGCGGTCCTGCTCGGTTGCACCAGCCCGTCCACAACCGACAACACGCCGACGTTGCCGGCGGAGTTGGCCGAGCCGGTTTATGAGGCACCCACCGATCCATCCGCGCCGCCGGCGGGACACTCCAGCCATGGTGAAGCGTTCAACAAGGGTCCACGCCAGGCCGCACGCTGGATGAATGGTAAAACCGGCAATGTCTCCTTCCCCATCAAGACCGACAGCGAGGAAGCGCAAAAGTTTTTCAATCAAGGCATCGGCCAACTGCACGGGTTCTGGACATTGGAGGCGGAGCGGTCATTCCGCCAGGTACTCAAGCTCGACCCCGACAACCCAATGGCCTACTTGGGTATGGCCATGGCCAATGGCACCAACTCGCGCGCCAAGGAGTTTGCTGAAAAGGCCGTGAAACACCAAGCGCGCGCAGATGAAAAAGGCCGACTGTGGATCGCGGCCCGCGCGGCATTCCAGAAGGAAAGCGACAAGAAGAAACGTCAAGCCGCCTACCTCAAGGCGTTGCAGGTCATCAGCACCAAATACCCCGACGATATTGAAGCGAAAGCATTTGTGGTGCTGCAAATGTATCGCAGCGGCGTACGTGGCAAGAAAACTTCGCACTATGAGAATATCGACAAGCTCATTAGCGAGATTCTCAAGGTGAACCCGATGCATCCCTGTCATCATTATCGAATCCATCTGTGGGATCACAAGGATGCCAAGCGTGCCGTCGGATCCATCGGCAAATGCGGCCAATCCTCACCGGCCATCGCGCACATGTGGCATATGCCCGGTCACATTCTCTCGCGATTAAAGCGCTATCACGATGCCTCGTGGCAAATGGAGGCCAGTGCCCGCGTGGACCATGCCCTGCAAATGCGCGATGGCATTTTGCCCGACCGCATCCACAACTTTGCCCATAACAACGAGTGGCTCACCCGCAACCTGAGCCATGCTGGCCGCGTGAACCACGCGATGACCATGGCCAAGAACATGATGGAGCTGCCACGGATTCCCAGTGTGAAGGATGACGGCACATGGAGCGTTTCCAGCCGCAGCAGCCATGCCTATGGCAAACGACACCTGCATGGGTTGCTGCAAAACTACGAGTTGTGGGACGAGATTCTCAAGCTGAAGGACACCCATTACCTGCAACCCGGCAAAAGCGCCGCGGACAAGGCTAAATGGCAGCGTCTCGTGGCCAGTGCCCACTTCAATACAGGCAACACAGCCGAGGGCGAAAAGCTGTTGACCTCCATGGAAAAACTGCTGGCCGAGCAGACCGCTGGAAAAAAGAGTGCCGGCGATGCCGCTGAGGCCAAGGCCAAGAAGGAAAAGAAAAAAGCC
>PBPF01000171.1 GCA_002724615.1 Verrucomicrobiales bacterium
AGCCATGAAGAGGAAAATGACTCGCTTCGCCTTGGGCGCATGATGCACGAGCTTGGGCGCCAGCGGATTGTATGTCGCCGCCACCCGATGCGCCATCGCTCCCGCCGCCAAAGCACCAAACCCACAAGCCGCCGAGCGCAGTGCACCTCGACGGGTCATGTTTTGCTCTATATTAAAATTCATGAGGATTGGACGATCAAAATCTCCGCACATTCTAACTTGATTGATTCACTTGATCAAGCTCTCCGAATGCCTCGGTTAAATAGATTCTTAATTCAAAAACCGGAAATCCAGGCTGGCATAGAGGTTGTGGATGACTTGGCGCCAGGCGGTTGATTGGTCGGTTTCTGTGGCGAGGAATTTCAGGATGACTTCGCGCTCTCGCGAGGTGGCAGGGCGACCTAGGGTGCGGCGGTAGGCGCGGTCGACGCGGGCGGTGTCGTCGGGGAGATTCAGGCTCAACAGGCTTTTCGTGGCGGCCTCGGCTTGGGCGCGGACGAAGGGGTTGTTCATGAGGTACAACGCCTGTGTGGGCACGCTGCTGGTAGTGCGTTCGCCGACGACGAGGTTGGGGTCGGCAAAATCAAACACGGCGAGAATTTCCAGCGGTGTGTTGCGGAAGACGGGCGTGTAGAGGCTGCGGCGGGTGTCGTCGAATTTGTAGCCGTACTCGATGCTCGTGCCGTTTTTGATGGTGGGACCGCCAAGGGCTGGATCGAGCTGGCCGCTTGCCGAAAGAATCGCGTCACGGATTGCCTCGGCTTGCAGGCGGCGGCGGTTTTGGCGCCAGTGCAGTTCGTTCTCAATATCCGCCTTGGCTTGTGGGCCGTTGGCGGAGCTTAGTTGATAGGTGCGCGAGAGGACGATTTCGCGGATGAGTTTTTTCATCGACCAACCTTCCTCCACGAATCGCACGGCAAGGTGATCGAGCAGCGGTTGGTTGGTGGGCAGTCGGCCCATATGGCCGAAATTGTCCACGCTGGTGACGAGGCCTTTGCCAAAAAGATGATGCCACACGCGGTTGGCGAACACGCGCGCGGTCAACGGGTGTTCGGCACTGGCCAGCCAGTTGGCGAGCTGGGCGCGACCACTGGCTTTCGGCGCGATCTTCGGCAAGCCACCGCGATTGAGCACCTCGATGAATCGTCGCGGTGTCTTGGGGCCGGCGTTGTGCACGTTGCCGCGGATGGCAACCTGGATGTCGCCGGGGTTATCAGCCTCATCGGCGGCGATGATTTTCGCCTGCTTCACGGCCTTGGACTCGACGGCCTTTAGCTCTTTCTCCAGCTTGGCGAGCTTGGTCTTGTCCTGATTGGGATCAGGCTTGCCCGGCTTGGTGGACGGGGTCTCCTTCTTCACCACTGCCTTGGAGCCTTCGGGCAAAAGTTGGATGGCGTCGGCGATCACCGCACCGTTGGCACCTTCGGCAGAGATTTCCACCACATCCCATTGGCCGTCCTGAAACTCAAACACGCCCAGCTTGTGGAAATAACCGTCCACATTCGGTGCCTGCCTTTGGTTCACACGAAAGGTCTGTTCGCCATCGTTATGACGCACGGTGATACGCGTGTTGGTGGCTCGGTTGGGGTGATGCGCAAACGACACCCGCACCTCATAGCTGCCGCTCTTCTGGATTTGCACAGGGAAGACAACCTTTTTGTTCGCTCCATTCGCGTAAAGATACTCGGTATCCACAAAGTTTTTAACGCTCGTGGATTTATTCCAGTTGCCGGTGATCTTTGCCTTCGCATTGTCCACCACCAAGCCGGGCAGATTGACTGCGAGCACTGAGGGAAGGTTCACTGGTTTGCCTCCGATTTTTTTGCGGAGCGTGTTAATCTCCTTCCGCAACGCGGCGATCTGGGTTGCCGCTTCCTTTGCTTTGGCCTCCTGCTCGGCATCCATCGGCAGCGGTCGCTCGTTCCATTTTGAAACATTACTGTGCACCACCACCTTGGTGCCCTTGAAGATGCCGGCCATCCCGTAGTAATCCTCCGTGCGGATGGGATCAAACTTGTGGTCGTGGCACCGCGCGCAGCCGATGGTCAGCGCCATGAACGCCTTGCCCATCGTGTCCATCTGTTCATCGATGATATCCATCTCCAAGATAGTCTTGTCCTGCAGCTCATAGTTGGTCGGCCCAAGTAAAAGAAATGCAGTGGCAGTGAGCCGTTCACGTTGTTGTCCTATAGTGCCGCCTTCAATGAGGTCGCCGGCAATTTGTTCGCGAATGAATTCAGTGTAAGGCTTGTCCGCGTTGAAAGCGTTCACCACGTAATCGCGATAACGCCACGCCTCCTTCATCAGCAGCGTGCGTCCGCCACCGGTGGATTCCGAAAAGCGCACTACATCCAGCCAGTGCCGTCCCCAGCGCTCGCCGAAATGCGGGCTGGCCAGCAATGCATCCACAGTTTTCTCAATGGCAGCTTTGCGATCCTTGGCGACAGATTTTTGGAATGCCGCCATCTGTTCAGGCGTCGGCGGCAGGCCGATGAGGTCAAAATACAAACGGCGCAGCAACGTCAAGTCATCCGCGTCAGGCCCCGGGCCGATGCCCTTGGTCTCCTGCGCCGCAAGCACGTGGCGGTCGATGCCGTTTTGCGCCCAAGCCTTGTCCTTGAGTTTAGGCTCAGCAGGTTTCTTCACCGAATGAAAGGCCCAGAATTGACGCGCGGCTTCAAGGTCCAGTTGCTTGTCCTTCGCGGTGGCTTCGGCGTTCACGCGCGGATCGGGCGCACCCATGGCCACCCATTTCTCAAAGTCCGCAACCTGCTCGGCCGAAAGCTTTTTCTTCGGCGGCATTTTCAAGTCCGCGTCCGCTTGGCGAATCGCCTGAATGAGCAAACTCTTACCCACGCGCCCGGGGATGATCGCCGCGCCACTGTCGCCGCCCTCCTGCCAGCCGCCCTTCCAGTCCAGCCGCAAGCCACCCTTCACCTTCTCATCCTTGCTGTGGCACTGGTAACATTCGCTGATCAGCACCGGCCGAATTTTCTTCTCAAAAAACTCCACACCAGCCGGATCCGCACCGGCAACCCACAGCGGCCCAAGCGCAAACAACAAGATGACGAATCGGTAATTCATCGAAAGCCCGACATTACGGCAACATAACTCCAAATGCGAGAAATCTGTGCCTCGATCTGACTTGGTGGATAATTGTTCGCCAAGCGGCGAATTCTTGATTCTCCACACTAAAAAGAAGCTCAAAGTTGTATACGATAAAACCGTGACTGCCGCGCTTTGAACGGCCTGATTGGCCCTACTCAATTACCCGACCTGTATGTCGTGCATTCTGCCCACGCATCGGCCACGGGCTTTTGGCGAGGCCTTTGGAGTCGGTTCTAATGGCATAAAGCTTGTTGTCATTTGACCCTACGTAAACCGTGCCATCAGAGCCGATGGCGGGGGAGGAGGTCACCCAACTTCCCGTTTCAAATTCCCAGAGCTTGTCCCCAGTCTTGCCATTGATGGCATAGAGCATGGTGTCAAATGACCCTACGTAAACCGTGCCATCAGAGCCGATGGCGGGGGAGGAGAATACCTCACCTCCCGTTTCAAATTCCCAGAGCTTGTCCCCAGTCTTGCCATTGATGGCATAAAACTTGTTGTCATTTGATCCGACATAAACCGTGCCATCAGAGCTGACCGCGGGGGAGGAGTACACCTCACCTCCCGTTACAAATTCCCAGAGCTTGTCCCCAGTCTTGCCATTGATGGCATAGAGCTTGTTGCCCCATGACCCTACGTAAACCGTGCCATCAGAGCCGATGGCGGGGGAGGAGAACACCCAATCTCCCGTTTCAAAATCCCAGAGCTTGTCCCCACTCTTGCCATTGATGGCATAGAGTTTGTTGTCCCTTGACCCGACGTAAACCGTGCCATCAGAGCTGATGGCGGGAGAGGAGGACACAGAACTTCCCGTTTCAAAATCCCATAACTTGACCCCATTGCCATTGATGGCATAGAGCTTGTTGTCCCTTGACCCGACGTAAACCGTGCCATCAGAGCTGATGGCGGGGGAGGAGCGCACTTCACCTTCCGTTTTAAATTCCCATAGCTTGACCCCACTCTTGCCATTGATTGCATAGAGCTTGTTGTCCCTTGACCCGACGTAAACCGTGCCATAAGAACCGATCGCGGGGGAGGAGCGCCACCCACTTCCCGTTTCAAATTCCCATAGTTTGTCCCCATTCTTGCCATTGATGGCATAGAGCTTTTTGTCACCTGAGCCGACGTAAACCGTGCCATCAGAGCCGATGGCGGGTGAGGATTCCACCCAAAGTCCCGTTTCAAATTCCCATAGCTTGGTGCCTGCGGCTGCTGCATCAGCTGTCACCAAGGCCACTACGTCCAGATACTGGGCTTCGCGTGAATGGAAGATGCGCTTGATATAAGCGTTCTTTTCAAGGCTGGGGTGGAGTGGCTCGGACAGTACTCTTTGCCAAGCCGGGGTTAGCTCCTCCCAGCTTTGAGAAGCAATTAACTTTTTAGCCAACTCCCAATCCATTTCCACCCCAAATCCCTTGAGGTACGCTATTGAATCATAGTTGAATTTTTCCTGTGGAGTGAGAAAGAGTTCCTCATCACAACATAGAAGAGCAATCTGTTCCGGTGGAGAAATTTTATCCTTGGTCAGGATACCCTGAATCTTCTTGTTCTTGGACCCAACATATTCTCCGCGCTCAAACTTTTGTAAGAATGCCTTAAACTTGGCAGCCCATTTCTGTTTAGTCTGCAAGACAAGCTCATCCACCTTGTCCCAATCCACTGGAATGCCCAGTGCTTCGACCTCCTTTCGCCAGGTCTGCCATGTCTCGCGAGCCTTTATAAGGGATTGGTTCCCGCTCAATCTTGCTTGCCAATACGGCAAGGGGCTTTCCAGCATGATCGCTGCCTTCTTAGGGTTGGCCGCCTGCCATTCTGAAGAAATCTCTTCTCCCCCCCACTTCAAAGGAACCTTCTCTAAAATTAGATCAACCACTGAGGCAAATGCATCCGGGTAAGACTTCAGATCCCTGTCTGAGTTGGCTTCCCGTACCAGCTTGGCTTTTTCCAGAAGCCAATCCTCATTACGAATTCGCCTGTACCATTCAGGTAAGCCGCCCTTAAATATATTAATCGCTTTCTCCGGATTGTCGGCCAGCCATTGTGGGGTTATTTTGATGCGCCCCCATTTCAAGGGAGACTCTTTGTCTGAAACTATGCTGATTACCGAAGTTTTTGCCTTGTCATCCAAATCCTTAGCGGCCAGCACCGTTTTGATCTGTTGGGCCAGTTCAGAAAGCCAAGTCTCTTTTTGAAAACGTTTTTGCCATTTTGGCAAACTGCTTTGGCAAAGTGCGATCGCCTTTTGTGGATGAGAAGCCATCCACTTGGGTGTGATTAAAGACTTTCCCAATTTCAATGGTTGCTCTGGATTTACCGCGAGCGATACAACCAAATCCCTGATCTCACCCTCCAGTTTGTTATCCTTTGCCACCTCCTTCACTCGCTTGGAAATCTCCACCAGTTGTAGTTCGTCCCCTGACCGGTAAGGGTCATAATAATGCAGCAACCGGCTCTTGCTGATTTCAATCGCCTTTTCAGGATTGTTCGTCAACCAGTCCAAATTCGCTACAGTGCCGCGCCAGAACACCGGCAACTCGTTGTTCATGACCAGTAGTGCCACAGATAGCTTTTGGTCTGTATCCAGTTTCTCGTCTTTGGCGATATCCGCCAAGTCAATGGCCAGTCCTTGATCCCGGTAATCTGTCTTGACCCAGTCGGTAATCAGTCCACCCTCCAAATGTTTTACCCCATCAGCCCAGTTCTCACTCAGGTATACCGCCAACTCCTCGGGCTCATAGAACTCTCTTCGCCGTATCCTGTAGGGTTTGTGAGTGAGGGCTTTCGCCTCAGTTTTTCGTTTCTGCCCGCCAAGTCCTTCTTTCACCACACCGGTCAGGGTCTTGATGAGTTTGTCCATGTCCTTGTGGAAATCGGGATCGGGTCGGACCTGGATGGCATTGCGGAAGGCAAAGTCTTTCAGGCTATCCGGCAATTGATCGGTAGAGGGCATGGATGAATTATCCACCAGCACAGGCACCACAAGAATGTCGCGGTCTGGATCCAATCCATACTCAATCTCGATCCGCACAAAGTCTCCCTCATCTTGAAGGCGATCCTTGTCTGCCCAGCGTGGCCCGATAATCGCCAGTAACACCCTGCAGCCGGTTACTTGTTTCTCGAGATGTTTTCGAAAGTCGACCCCGATGGGAATTGCATCCACGTCCTTGAAAATGGATTGCTGATCAAATTTCTGAATCAATCGATCGTATATCCGACCCGTGTTGGCTGAACTATCATCGCGCCGATAGGAAATGAAGATGGATTTCCCACTGGCGGCTGATGAATGGCTGGACACATCGGAAATTTAAATGGTGTCCGGAGGACTGCCAATACAGAAAATCACCGATCTTTGGTTTACAGTATTTGCTTGTTTCAGGTTGGTAAACGCTTACCCTGATCCAACCCTTTGAAAATCATTAACCAAAGTAAACCCATGAAATGTATCCCCTTGTTTATTGCCGTTGTTTTTAGCTTATTCACGGTGATGTCTGCTCAGGCGGCGCCGGATGTGAAGGCCGATCTTAAGGAGAATCCGGACAAGATTGCCGCTTATAATAATTATATGCGCGCGACCATGACTGAGATTCGCGGGCTGACTGCCAAGAATCCGAATGTGGCGGAAAAACGCATCGCTGAGATGGAAGCGTTACTCAAGGGACTCAAGCCCACCACGCAGCAGGCAAAAACTCTCCAACAACGCGCACT
>PBPF01000172.1 GCA_002724615.1 Verrucomicrobiales bacterium
AAGGCAAACCCGGCGAACAAGGCAAGCCCGGCGAACAAGGCAAGCCCGGCGAACAAGGCAAGCCCGGCGAACAAGGCAAACAAGGCAAACCCGGCGAACAAGGTCAACCCGGCCAGTCAGGGCAGCCCGGCGAGCAAAGTGAAATGGAGGACAAGGTTGATGAGGCCATCGAGGAGGAGAAGAATGCCCTTGAGGAACTTCGCGATCTTCAGGAGAAAGCCGCCGAGGTTGAGGAAGCCGCGTTGATGAACACCATCGTATCCCGCCTGCGCCGCATTTCCGAATCCGAGGGTCGCATCCAACAGTATCTTGGTGAGCAATATGGTGACCTCGTGGGTCTCAAGTGGAGCGAGATTCCCAAGTCCCTACAATCCGTCCTTAATGTTTTCATTGCCCAACAGATGAAGAACAGCCGTGAGGCCTATGATCTGCAGGGACAGATTCAGCGGTTCTACCATAAGACTGGCCGCGAAAATGAGAAGTTCGGTCAGGTCGCTCGTGAGATGGAGTCTCTTCGCGTTGAGGAGCAATTGGAAAACAACGCCAACCTCATTCGAAACAATCTCACTGGCAATGCCATGAAGCAGGCCGGGACACTACAGAAGAAGTTTAAGGAATGGGCCGACCTGCTTGACGTCGAGGTTGAGGAAGGCGGCGGCGGTGGCGGCGGCGGCGGCGGTGGTGGCGCCAATGAGGATATGATCGAGCGCATCATAGAGCTGCTACGCCTGCGCAAGGCCGAGATGGATCTCCGTAAGGCCACCCGCAATGTCGAGCAAATCAAGACCCCCCGCTTAGAGCGTGAACTTGAAGATCTCGCAGCCAAGGGCAAGCGCTGGGCGCAGAAGATTCAGGAAAATCAGGATAAACTTGAGGCTGCCAAATCTCAGGACGAAAAGGACAAGCTGGCCGCAGACATCAAGCTGCTTGAAAAACTAAGGGCTGAATTGGATGACAAGGCTGCCGACCTGAAGGCGGATTTTGACGACATCATTGCCGGACTTGCATTCGAGCAGTTTGAAATCGAACGCGATCTTGATCGCGAGCGTGATACCCGGGGTGATGGTAAATATCTCCTCTATGCTCAGAGTGATATGGCTCAGGCCCGCAACTTGCTCGACATGACCGAGCTGGCCGATCTGGCTCACCAACGTCTTGATGGCGCTGCCGCACAATTGGATGCCGCTTCCACTGCGCTTGCCGAGACCATGGAAATGGCAGTCAATGCTACAAAGAAGGCTACTGAAGACGCGAAGAAGGCCAAGGAAGAAGCCGAAAAAGCCGAGAATGACGAAGAAAAGCAGGCTGCTGCCAAGAAAGCCAAGGATGCCGCCGAGTTTGCCAAGGCCGCAGAACAGGCTAACAAGTTGGCCGATGCTGCCGATGATGAGGCGCGCAAGCTCGCCAAGGCCGCCCGTAACGAAGAGCCCGAGATTGAGGAGGGTGCCATCGACAAATTCCATTCCCGCGCGGACCAACTCGGTGAACAAGCCGGTGCCCTTGCCGCCAAGCTTGAAGCACTGGAAAAAGCCGCCAAGGCCGCGGGCATTGCCGCCTCTGACGTTGACGAAAAAATATCAAAAATCCGTGAGTCCCTTGAGGACACCAAGCGGCTCGCCAGTCAGGCTTCTGGAAATTTGGACCAGCATCGCCAGTTGGTTGCCGCCGGAAGTGATCCCATCCTGCCTCCCACTGGCCGTGAGACCGACGAAGCTCAGGCTGATGCCATTCTCAAGATTGAGCGTGAGGTGCAGGACATGATCAAGATGACCCAAAGCCAGCCCAGCGAAGGCGAAGGCGAGCAGGAGGATCAGGAGAATCAGCTCGATGAGAAAACCCTCCGCCTCCTCATGGAGATGATGCAGGAACTTCAGGCGCAAGGCCTCATGCCCGGCCAGCAACCGGGTCAACAACCTGGCCAGCAGCCCGGCTCCGGTAGTTCACCCTCACCACAACCCGGGTCTGGCCAAGGCAACAGCCCCGGGCAAAGCACCGCCGGCGGAGACACAAAGGATGATACTCCTTACGATCCCAACGAGGATCCTTTCAGACGCAATGACCCCAGCGCGGGTAGTGGGCAAGCCGCCGGCGCCAGCGGCAATCGGCCCGAGGAATATGCTGACGCCATTGAACGTTACTTCCGCCTGCGCCAGCTGCGTAAAAACCAGAAATGAATTCAATCAAAACGACCATTGTCTCCAGCGTCTTTGCTGTAATTATATTGTTCGGGGCCGCTACTGCTGCCGGGCAGGACGGAGCCCAACAACAGCAGAATACGCTACGAGATGTAGAGCGCCTTTATGTTGGCGGTCTCAAGTGGCTGAAGAAACATCAACAACCAAACGGCACTTTCGCCGGTGGGGGACGTGACACCTACGCCACTCAACCTGGCGTGGTTGGTCTCGCCGTAGTCGCCATGCTGGCCCATGGTGACGACCCAAATTTTGGTCCCTACGCCAAGAATATTAAACGGGGCGTTAACTTCATTCTCAGCCAGCAAAACAAAAGTACAGGATACATTGGTACTTCAATGTACAATCACGGCTTTGCTACACTTGCATTGGCTGAGGCCTACGGTGCCGTGCTCGACCCTGAACGCAAGGTCGCCAAAGGACTTACCAATGCCGTTAAGCTTATCATTAATGCCCAGAAACCCAACAAGAGGCACAAAAGCCGCCAGTATAGAGGTGGCTGGCGTTATTCCCCGGAAAGTTCCGATTCCGATTCCACGGTAAGCGGAGCGCAATTTGTGGCCCTTATGGCAGCAGTCAACGCAGGTATTCCCGTGCCCAAGGAAGTTACTGATGAGGCACTCAAGTATTTGGAGCGTTGTCAGTCTCCTGCGGATGGCGGAATTGGCTATACCAGTGCAGGTGGATCCAACGGTCCTCGTACTGCAATTGGTGCTCTGGCATTTGCCTTGGCCAAGAAAAAGGACAAGCAGCCCTTCAAGCAAGCCATGAACTATCTATACACCAACGAGGGGCGTGGTGCGTCATCACATTACTACCATTATTTTTTATACTACGCATCCCAAGCGTACTTTCACGGCGATCCCAAGGGGTGGCAGAGATGGAACGCCCGTAATGTCGCAACCTTAAAGGAGCAGGTGCAGACAGACGGTAGTTGGCAGAGTAACTTTGGCCCAACCTTTGCCACGGCTTCTTCGCTCCTGTCCATGGCACTTAATTATCGATACCTGCCCATCTATGAAAAGGACGACGACTAGCCGGTACGCCGGCCTCTTGTTCATCTTGGCCATGCCGTTGCTGGCTAGCGCTGCATTTAAGCGAGTGCCACCTCCACCGGGACTCGTGCCGCAGCGGGCTCAAATCCCGGTCGCGCGAAAGGTTATCCGGCGTGAAATCCTCCCCATGCCTCCCGTGAAGCTGGATTTGCGTCCGCGTCAGGACCGGCAGCCATCTCGGTTGACTCGCCGACCACTTCCCGCAGTTGTCAAAAATCAGGGTGGAGCCGAGCAGGACAAACTCCAGTTTCTCAACAACAACCTCTTGACCGGCCGATTCCTTGGTTTCAAGGAAGGTCAGTTGGTCTGGCAGCATCCTGCAGTTAAGATTCCCATTCCATTCGAGGCCGGCAGCCTGCAGCGAGTGGATATCAAGGGCTACGATATCCCCCCCACCGCACGTAAGCATACTTGTACCATTGAACTGGCCAATGGCGATGAACTGCAGGGTGACCTTGTCTCAATGGATGCTGGATCCAAGGATAAGCCAGGTCATCTCGTGCTCGACACCTGGTATGCCGGGCAACTTCGCATTCCTTTCAATGCCCTCAAGCGCATCACGCCCGGCGTGGCCGGCAGCAGTACAATCTACGCCGGCCCGGAAAGCATGGAAGGTTGGGCTACCGGCACACAGGCTGCGCAGATGACTGTGAACATGCAGATTCAGCAACGGGTTCTGCCCATGGGAGTGCGCCCTGGTGGTCTCCCCGGGAATGTCCCGGTTCCCGCCAACGGCCGTTTACCAGGTGACCAGGCTCTCGCCATTGCCGGGCGCATGCCTGCCAACACCGTTGCCCAACGCTGGCGTTTCTCCGGCGGTGCATTTTACAGCCGAGGCAACAGTGCCATAATCGCTCGCAATTTCGAATTGCCCGACAAGGTAAAGGTCGAGTTCGACCTCGCGTGGCAGGGCTATTTCAGCATGGGCGTGAACCTGTTCGCTGACACTTTCGCTAACTATGCCGGTAATGCCTACAGCCTTAGGCTCGACTCCAGCAATGCCTACATGTATCGGATGATCAACAGTAGCTCCAGCCAGATGGGCCGGGTTCGCAGCGGACTGCAGAGCCCCCGTACCAAGGCGCGTATCTCCCTGTGCGTAGACAAGGAGGCCAAGTCCATCATAATGCTGGTGGACGGCGCCAAGGTTGGTTCATGGAAGGAAACCGCCACCCGGGAGTTTGCCGGCAAGGGCAAGGGCATTGTGTTTTACTCGCGCAACTCACAACCCATGCGTGTCTCAAACATCCATATCAGCGTATGGGATGGAAGCATGCCGGATGGCAACACGGACACCGCCGGTAATGGCAAGGAGGATTTCCTGTTGTTCAGCAACAACGACAGCATCTCCGGCGAATTGCTGGGGATCAAGGACGGCAAGGTCAGCCTGCAGGCTGAGTTTCGGAAGATCAACGTGCCGCTTGAGCGCATAGCCCGCATTGACCTCAAACAGAGACAGGCCGACCTCACTGGGCCTCTGAGTCGCGGCCTACTGCGTAACAATGGCCGAATGATGATGACCATCAAGGACTGGAAATCGCAGGGCGTTGAGGTCGAGAGTCCCATCTTTGGAACGGCCACCGTGAACCCCGCCATTTTCAATGCTATCGAGTTCAACCTCGACAAGCCTCGCAGGGATCCCAACGATGGTGACCCATTCTTCCCCTAAACCGGAATCTGGAAACTTTAAATCATGTTGAAGACCAAACCAAATAGCACCCTCATGGTCGCCTGTGTCGTGGGCATGTTTTTGAACATCGCTGAGTCCGTCTTGGCTCAGGGGATCGATGTGCCGCTTGGCATGCGCCCAGCGCCTGGGAAATCCCAAACCATCGAGCTGTTGGGAGGCGACAAGTTCACCGGCGAAATGAAATCCTTTATCCCCGGTATGCGCGACGGCGAGGAGGATATTGTTAGTTGGGTCCACCGTGATGCCGTGGATAGTATCCGCTTCAAGGGGTCTCGTGTTGCCCGTATTCAGCTCAACTATTTACCCCCCTCCAACCTGCCCAAAGCCAAGATCGCCAACATCCACTTGCGCAACGGTGACATGCTCTCAGGCATGGTAAGTGCGCTCACAGGTGAGGTGCTCCGGCTTCAGACATGGTACGCCGGCGAGATTACAATTCCACGCGAAGAGGTTATGGCCATTTCCGCCGGAGAACAGGTATCCACCGCCCTTTTCGAGGGCCCCAATGGCACCAAGGGCTGGACTGGTCCTAATCTCAAGAATCTCGACGGTGTTAAGGTCGACCGCAAGCTCGTTCCCAACAAAGGCGGTGTGAATGGCTGGAGTTACAAGAACAACGCATTTTACACCGGTGGATCCGGCGCACTGGTTGGGCGGTCCATTAAATTCCCGGACATGGCGAGCATCTCATTCGACCTTCAGTGGATGGGCTACTTCCAGTTGCACGTTCATTTTTACGGCGACAAGCTCGAGCAGTACTCCGGCAACGCTTATAACCTTCGACTCAACACCAGTAGCGCCACGCTCTACCGCATGTCTGCTGCCGCCGGTCAATCCTCCCTTAGTTCCACTAGCCTCCAGTCCATCCGGGGCAAGGGCCAAGGCCGCTTTACTCTCCTCGTCAATCGCAAGAAGAGCCAGATCACCCTGCTAGTCGATGGCAACCTAAAGCAACAATGGACTGATCCATCCGGTTTTGCGGGCCGCGGCAACTACCTCATGTTCGCCTCGCAAGGCAGCGGATCCATGAAGCTTAACCGCATCGTTGTCGACAATTGGGACGGTCGTGTTCCCACACCTAACACCAGCACTGAAGGCCCCCAAAAGCACGATCTGCTGCTCATGGCCGACAGCGATCGCATGACCGGCAAACTCGTCGCCATGGAGGAACAGAAAGTCATCTTTATCCCCAACGTCATCGAGGAGGAATACACTGTGCCCATGGAGAAAATCGCCCGCATCGACCTCGCCAATGCCGGCAAACTTGAACCCCTCGCACCACCTCCAGGCTACGTGAAGGCCCATTTCACCAGCGGAGGTACCCTTACGTTCATGATGAAGTCATGGGGCCTCGGCGAAATCAAGGCTGAGAACTCACTCTTCAAGAACGTCATCATCAGGCCCGATGCCTTTTCCCGCATCGACTTCAACCTCGACGCTGACCGTCCCGGCACCGACGACCCCTTCGGCTTCAAGTAAACCTCGCACGCCAATATTTTTTGGCTGACGAAATCCTCAAACCCCACGAACATCACCCAACCAATGCCGGTGTGGTGGAATTGGTAGACACAGGGGACTTAAAATCCAGAATAGCTGCCTTTCGATGTACTTCGTCGCGTTGCGTTTTGAGCTTAATCTCCCGGTAATTTCAGGTCAAAACACAATTCCCCACACAAATACAAGGGTGAGCAAAAACGCCCCAGTGTAGCACAAAGTGTAGCACAACCAATAGGGTGTAATCCGGGGTTCCGGGCTGGCCCCGTGTAGGGGTACCCCAACACTTCCTCCGTCCAGCTTGGCGGTATAGTTGCGGGTGATGAAAGCCACCTGCTACGCCGCCGTAATCGCTCTGGAGCTGGGGGTGGGGTGTGGAAAGAAGGCAACCCTGATGAGGCGGTCAATGAACTTTTTGTGGAGGCTGTTGAGTTGGCTGGAAAGGCGCAGACCGAGGAAGCCACAGAATATATGGCTTTCCTCAATTCCCGTCGGCGGCTCGAATGGATATTAGAATTATTCACTACTGGTGGACATGATTTGTGCGCGGTAAATTGACAGTTGCTGGGGTGGGGTTAGGATTCATTTTCAAGGAGATTTGTAGTCCGGCTAAACAAGCGGGAACGCTTTAACCCATAAGGAGAAATATCATGAAGAAACTAATCACAACACTCACACTCGTCGCCACCCTTTGCAGCGCAAACTTGAGTTATGCAGCGGATCGATATGTGATGCTAAAAATTGGTGGTGGAACAGCATCCGCAAGCCAAAGTGTAGCGGCGAATGAAATTGCCACCCTGTTGTGGTCAACTTATCTATCTGGAACTGGTAACAAAGCTACACTAAATGTCACTTACGGCGGAACCGCACACCATTTGTATTTTGTAGATATCACCGGCAGTGTAAACCATGTTGGCCCTGATTTGAGGAGGTTTGTCATTGCAGGCCCCGCCACAATTACTTATTCGACAGGCGATAACACCTCGCACCTCTTGTCCTTAAAAATCTCCCCCAACCCGAACATTATGGGGATCAAGCAGTAGGCCGATTTTTTCTTTTCACCGATTTGGATCTAACAAGGAAGCCTAGCGCACCTTCCGAATCCGGTGGTTGAAGGTGTCTCCCACAATCACGGCGCTGCCATCGGCCTTGGTGGCCACGCCTCTTGGGACATTTAAGGTTCCCAAGGCGGTACCAATGATGCCTCCACTCACCTTGCGAACCCGATGGTTGTAGGTGTCGGCAATATACAGGTTGCCCATATTGTCCACGGCCACAGCCCGGGGCAGGTTGAGTGATGCACTGGTGGCCGCGCCGCCATCGCCGCCCAGCCCTTGTGTGCCATTACCGGCCACGGTGGAGATATTGGCACCCGTCACCTTGCGGATGCGATGATTGAAAGTATCGGCAATATACACGTTGGCCGAACCATCCACCGCCACGCCATAGGGCAGGCTCAAGCCCGCACTGGTGGCCGCGGCTCCATCCCCGCTGTAGCCTTGGGTGCCATTGCCTGCCACGGTGGAGATATTGGCGCCAGTCACCTTGCGGATGCGGTGGTTGAAGGTGTCGGCAATATACAGGTTGCCTGAGGCATCCACGGTCACTCCAAAGGGCATGTTGAGGTTGGCACTGGTAGCCGCGCCTCCATCCCCTGCAAAACCGTCGGTGCCATTACCGGCCACGGTGGAAATCACACCCCCGGCAGACACCCTGCGGATGCGATGATTATGCGTATCGGCGATGTAGAGGTTGCCTGCTGCATCCACGGTCACACTGGCAGGCGTATTGAGCATGCCTCCCGTTGCGTTTCCTCCATCACCCGCAAAACCCTGTGTGCCATTGCCGGCCACCGTGGAAATAATGCCTCCGGGTGTCACCTTGCGGATGCGGTGGTTGTAGGTATCGGCAATATAAAGATTCCCGCCAGTATCATAAGCCGCTCCGTGCGGCGCATTGAGTCCCGCAGCAGTTGCAGACCCACCATCCCCGCTAAAGCCACCCGTACCATTGCCGGCGACGACGGGAATGGCACCCGTGTTCCGGTTGTTCTGCCCAAACTTTGGCCACGGGCTGGCACCCAAGCCCATGCTGCTGCTGGCTATGGAGTAGAGTTTATTGTCTGATG
This sequence comes from Verrucomicrobiales bacterium, assembly GCA_002724615.1. Lineage (GTDB taxonomy): Bacteria > Verrucomicrobiota > Verrucomicrobiia > Limisphaerales > UBA1100 > UBA6614. The sequence continues at coordinate 8,560 of PBPF01000172.1, forward strand.
AGCCAAAATATATTGTACCATCGGAACCGATCGCGGGAGAGGAACGGATCGCAGCACCTGTTGCAAACTCCCATTTCTTTACTCCGCTAGTCGAATTCACTGCATGCAGTCTGCTGTTGTTTGACCCAAAATATATGGTGCCATCATCTCCAATGGTGGGGCTTGAGTGCACCTGTCCGCCAGCATCATATTCCCAACTCTTTGTGCCGTCGGGATTAATGGCGTAAAGTTTATTATCCGCAGACCCAACATATATCGTGCCATCAGACCCAATGGCGGGAGAGGAAGGAATCAAATTACCTGTTGCAAACTCCCATTTCTTGGTGCCGTTGTTTCCATACAGGGCGTAGAGCTTATTGTCCTCAGACCCTACATAAACCATACCATCAGAACCAATGGCAGGGGAGGTGCTCACGTGGCCACCCGTATTAAATTCCCATTTCTTTGTGCCGTTCGTTTCTAGCGCAAAGAACGAACCGGTCATTTCACCAATATATATGGTGCCATCGCCCCCAATAACGGGGGCGCAATACAATTGGGATCCACCGTGATCGGTAACGTCAAATTCCCATTTCTTGGTACCGTTCGTTTCCAGCGCGTATAGAACACCAAATTCTGCCGCGATGTAAACAGTTCCATCAGAACCGATGGCAGAGGAAAACTCTATACTATCACCGGTATCAAACTCCCATTTCTTGGTGCCGTTGTTTCCATACAGGACATAGAGTTTCCCGTCAGTAGAGCCAATATATATTTCCCCGGCAGGCCCAATCGCAGGAGAAGATTCCACGTCACGTCCGGTTATATACTCCCATTTCTTGGTGCCATTGGAATTGAGTGCGTAGGTCTTATTGTCATCCGACCCGAAATAAATAGTGCCATCAGGACCAATCGCCGGAGAGGAATCAATGTCATCACCGGCAACAAACTCCCAAATTTTGCTGCCCGGGGCGTAGACATTCAAAGTCGCATTATTGGAGGTAATATTGCCGGCGGCGTTGGTTGCGACTGCGGCGTAGGTTCCATTGTTGGTTAACTGCACATTGGTGATGTTGTAGGTGGAACTGGTGGCTCCCGGCACCGCCCACCATGTGGAGTTGGAATCTATCCATTTCCACCATTGATAGGTGGGTGCAAGTTCTGATGTTACGGCAAATGTCAGGCTTGCGCTGTTTCCAGTGACAGCAATCTGGCTTCCTTGAGGTTGAACTGATGCCGTTGGGGCATGGGTGGAAACCAGCAGCAAGTTGCCCTGCATGGCCATGGAATATGCCAAAGGCATGATGGCACTTGTGCCGTTGCTGTCACGGCCGACGCCGGATGGGTTGGACACTCCGGTGACCCGGGCAAAGCCCACGACAACCTTATAATGTTTGTTGGCCGAAAGTGTGTTGGCGGGAATGGTGTAGCTGGTGGTGTTGGCCTCAAGGAAGAGCAGTCCAAGGCCAGTTGGGGTGTTTTCTGTCTGTAGTTCCTCGACGTGCAGGACAATACGGTCATTACGACCCGCGCCAGTGAAGGGTTGCCAGTTTATGGTCCAATCCTGTGCCGCGTTGCGGGCGATGTACGCCTTGGCAAGGCCGTTGTAGCTGGTGGCTCGCACGCGGTAATTGGTGTTCCAGTTCAGCGTCAGTCGGGAATTGGTTCCGCTGCCGTTATCATCATCATAAACCACCACATTGCCTGTTCCTGAATCGATGATCTGCAGAAAGGCATCGAACTGGCCGGTGCCCAGGTCGATGGTCACTGACTGGCCGTTGGCCACCCCGATCAGGTCATAATCCTCCATGCGCGTGAGTGCCCGTGAGGTGTTGTTGGCGTCGGCCTCGGTGAGGTAACTGGTGATGTTCGCCACGGGTGCATCGCCGGTGCCGGTCTTGCGCAGGGTGCCGAGGCTGGTGGAGAGTGTGAACTTATTAATGCCATCAGTATGGAATGTCTCCCCAGCCATGTTGTAAAGGGGCGCCGCCGGATAATCCGTAACCCGTGGAGCAGACAAGCTGTAGGTGAAATCTGATATATCCACCTTACGGATGCGGTTGGCCATTCCATCTGCGATATAGAGGTTGCCAGCCTCATCGAAGCTTATGCCTCTGGTAGACATCAGCATCGCAGATGTCGCGGCTCCTCCATCACCAGGATTGCTTCCTCCACCCCCCGCAATTCTCGTGATAGTCCCGTTGGACTCCAGCTTCCATACCCGTTGACTCGCCCCAATGTACAGGCTGCCCACCTTGTCGAAGGCAAACGCATCAGAACTCAACTGCACTGACGTAGCCACAGCTCCATCAGTTAGTTGATTATTACCACCTCCCGCTATCGTCGTGATGATATCAGTTGAATTCACATCCACGTTGAAGGTCCATGGTCCCACAGGGAATATTGTATCCAGGTCCGTGTCGTTTTGGCGT
>PBPF01000173.1 GCA_002724615.1 Verrucomicrobiales bacterium
GTCCATGCCAGCCGAAACTCGGTGGGCGTCAGGGTGATCTCATCGCCATCGAGAGTCGCCCGATGATTGAGGCGGTCGATCTCAAGACCATCACGTACCACCACATCTGCTTCCAGCAAGCCCAACGACGGCCTCCTCAACAACGCCATGATCCGCTGGATGAGTGGCTTGAGCTTGAAGGGCTTGACGACGTAATCGTCGGCCCCCATGTGAAACCCCACGATCTCATCGATCTCATCTCCCTTGGCCGTCAGCATGAGGATCCTGATGTGTTGCGTAGTCGTGTCAGCTCGCAGACGCCGGCACACCTCGAGTCCATCGATCCTCGGAAGCATCAGGTCAAGAACAACCAGGTCGGGAAGCAATGACCGGGCCCGTTGGAGCCCCTCCTGCCCATCCAGGGCCGTCTCGACCTCAAAGCCCTCGCGGGCCAGGTTGTACGTCAGCACATCCACCAGGGATTGCTCGTCCTCGACAATCAAGATCGTCTCTCGTGGCATCGTTCTCTGGTTCTGTTGCCAGAAGTTGAGGTCTAGTCGGCAGCCTCGTTGTCTCCACCGGCGAATTGACCGCGGTGACGAATGATCTCGCCCTCGACGAGGTACACCACGTCCTCGGAGATGTTCGTGGCATGATCAGCAACACGTTCGATGTGCCGGGAAGCACTGAACATGTGCAGGGCCGACGGGACGAGATGATGGTCCGTACACATTTGCTGCTGCAGGTCCTGGATGATGTCGCGATTGAGATTGTCGACGTGGTCGTCATCGTCCAGAACTGTTCGAGCCAGTTCGCTGTCCATCTTCACGTACGCATCGATGCTCCGGTTGAGCATGCCGACCGAGAGGCGTGACATTTCCTTGAGCTTGTCGGGAACGACGAGTTTCGGACCGTCGAGCAATCCGCAGGCCCGTTCGGCGATGTTCACTCCGAGATCGGCAACCCGTTCGAGTTCGCCGATCAGCTTGAGCATGGTCGAGATCCGACGGAGGTCGCCTGCGACCGGTTGGTGCAGTGCGAGCACCTTGAGACACTCTTCCTCGATCTGGACATCCCACCGGTCCACCTCGTCATCGCGCTTGGTCAAGGCACGGGCTCGTTCGAGATCCGGGGCGAGCAGTTGGTCAACCGCCTCGTTGATGATCTCTTCGGCCAGGGCACACATGGACAGCAGGTCGCGGTGGAGACTCTCCAGATCCCGTGTCAGGTGGATGGTCATCGGCTGCTCTCCTTGGGCAGATCCTGGTTGGGCCCCCTGCCCTAGCCAAAACGCCCAGTGATGTAGTCCTCGGTTTGCTGTTCGCCTGGCCTGGTGAAGAGTTCTCGGGTCACCCCGAACTCGATCAACTTGCCTTCAAAGAAGAACGCGGTGTGATCGCTGATCCGCGCGGCCTGTTGCATGTTGTGTGTGACGATGATGATCGTGTAGTTCTTTTTGAGTTCGAAGATCAGGTCCTCGATCCGGGCGGTCGATGCCGGGTCAAGAGCCGAGGCGGGTTCGTCCATGAGCACGACGTCGGGGCTGGTTGCCAGGGTGCGGGCGATGCACAGCCTCTGCTGTTGTCCTCCCGACAGGGCCAGGGCCGAGTCGTCGAGCCGGTCCTTGACCTCGTCCCACAACGCCGCACGCTGCAGCGAGGACTCGACGATTTCCGTCAACACCGCCTTGTTCTTCTCACCCGCCACCCTCGGCCCGTAGGCGACATTGTCGAAAATCGACTTGGGGAACGGAGTCGATTTCTGGAACACCATCCCGACTCGTTTGCGGAGCGCAACCACGTCGATCCCGCCGGCATAGATGTCCTGCCCCTCGACCAGGACCGTCCCAGAGAGCCGCGTCCCTTCGATGATGTCGTTCATGCGGTTGAGTGTCCGCAGGTACGTGCTCTTGCCGCAGCCGGAAGGCCCAATCAGAGCCGTGACCGCTTGTTCGGGAACCTGCATCGAGACGCCAAACAACGCCTGGACGTCTCCATAAAAGAAGTCCAGATCAATCGTCTCGACCTTGACCGCCCGTTCCCTCTCGGCGACGTCGGCGACGTCCGAGAACGCGGTCGTGATATCGGCCAGGCTGGGTAGCGCCGGTGGCTCGGGACTTTGTGTCGATTCAGTTACCACCGTATCCCCTTGCGGTACCGATGACGGATCAGGATGGCCGTGCCGTTGAGCACCAGGAGGACAATCAGGAGGACGAGAATACCAGCGGCAGCCACGTGCTGGTATTCCACCTTCGGCCGGGACACCCAGTTGAAGATCTGGATGGGCAACGCCGTGAAGGTGTCGTACGGAGCATCCAGAACCCCCTGGGGGTCGCGGATCACATCGATCGGCGTCTCAATCCCCCCCGGCGTGAACGCGACGTAGGTCAAAGCCCCAATCATCACCAGCGGCGCCGTCTCGCCAATGGCACGTGAGAGGGCAAGAATGATCCCGGTCAGGATCCCCGGTGCGGCTGCCGGCAACACCTGGAGGCGGATTGTCTGCCAGCGTGATGCACCGAGCGCGATCGAAGCATTGCGAATCGACCCCGGAATGGCCCGCAATGCCTCCTGTGCAGCAACGATGACCACCGGGAGAATCAGCAGAGTGAGGGTCAGCGCACCTGAGAGCACCGTGCGTCCAAACGGGATGGGGATCTTCAATGAGGCAATGCCCAGCGAGACGACGATGACCTTGCCGTCGGGGAATGCACCGAACATGCGCACAAAGACGGTCAGTCCCAGGATGCCGTAGACGATCGACGGAACACCCGCCAGATTGGCCAGGTTGACCTGGATCAATCGGGTCAGCCAACTCCGGTCCGCGTATTCCTCGAGATACACGGCGGCCCCCACACCAATGGGTACCGAGAAGATGGCGGTCATGCCAATCAACCAAAAGCTTCCCCAGATGCCCGCCAGGATACCTGCCTCACGGGGGTGCCTTGAGTCGTAGCTGGAGACGAAATCGCCATCCAGCCATCCCCATGCCTGCACGCAGACGCCCACGAGCAGAACCACCAGCACAAGGACGCCCAGGCTGGTCGCCCCCAGGCACGCCCATTCAAACAGACGTCCCTTGCGGTGCCGGCTGGCGAGTCGTTCTGCAGTTTCCACCGCGGACCGGTTCACTGGTACACCTCCCGGAACCGTCGCAGAACGGCCTGCGAGAGGATGTTCATGGCCAGCGTGATCACGAACAAGGTCAACGCGACCGCGTAGAGACTCTTGTACACGATCGATCCCACCGCTGTGTCGCCGAGGGAGACATTGACGATGAAGGCCGTCATCGACTCAACACTGCGGAACGGGTTGAGCGTCAGATCGGGGGTCTGCCCGGCCGCGATCGTCACCGCCATGGTCTCACCCACCGCCCGGGCGATCGCGAGCAGAAAGGAAGCGATCACGCCAGAGAACGCGGCTGGCAACACGACCCGGAGGCTCACATCCAGCTTGGTGGACCCCAACGCGTAGGCGGCCTCGCGGAGTCCCTGCGGCACGCTCCGCAAAGCGTCCTCGCTCAACGAAGAGACCATCGGGATGATCATGATTCCGACCACGATGCCCGCACTGGCGGCATTGAAAACTCCGACATCAAGCCCCAGCCCATCCTGGAAGATCGGCCGCAAAACGTATGGGGTCACGAACACGAGTGCAAAGTAGCCATAGACCACCGTGGGGATCCCCGCGAGGACCTCAAGAACCGGCTTGACCAGGTTGCGGACTCGAGGCGAGGCGTATTCAGACAGGTAAATCGCGCTGGCCAGCCCGACTGGAAGCCCGATGCAGGCTGCGATGCCGGCAATCATCAGGGTGCCGGTCAACAACGGCAGGATACCGAAATGCTTGTCGGCAAACTGGGGTGTCCAACGCGTCTCGGTGAAGAACTCGACCAGCGAGACCTCCTGGAAGAACGCCTGGGAGTCGCCAACCCCGACGACGGCCTCGGTCACCAGAACATAGATGATCCCGATGGTGGTCCCGATCGACAACAACGCGCAACAGAAGAACACCGCCTTGACGGCCTGTTCCTTGAGCCGGCCCAGGGTGACTCGTCCCGTGAGCGTCTGCGGAACGGATCCATCGCCGACGCTATTTCGCTGCGATGTCATGTCCACATCCCGAATCCATCAGGCACTTCCCATTCCATCAGGCCTCAATGACCAAGAACACTCGACGGGCTGAAAGGACTTGAGCCGACTCAAAGAGATCGGCTCACTTGGCCAGTTGCGCCCTGGTCGCCGCGAGGGCGTCGGCACTGAGTTTCACGTAGCCGACTTCGCTAACCAGCTTCTGACCTTCACGGAGATAGAATTCCAGGAAGGCTTTGACGTGCGGCTTGGCCAGTGAAGCCTTGTTGACGTAGAGGAACAACGGCCGCGACAACGGCGTGTACTTCCCGTCCTCGATCGACTTCGCTTCCGGAACGACCGCCCTGGACGCATCACTTCCTTCGGCAATGCCGACAGCCTTCAGTTTGTCCTTGTTCTCCACATAGTAGGCATACCCGAAGTAGCCCAGGGAGTACTTGTCGCCGGCGATGCCCTTGACCAGGACGTTGTCGTCGGTGCTCGGCGTGTAGTCGGAACGGCTGGCTCCGCCCTCACCACAGATCACCTCCGTGAAGTAGTCGAACGTGCCCGAATCGGTGTCCGGGCCATACAGCTTGATCTCCTTCCGGGGCCAGGCCGGGTCGACGTCGCTCCAGAGCTCCACAGTGCTGTCGGGAGCCCAGATCTTCTTGAGCTGCTCGGTGGTCAGCGCCGACACGAACTCGTTCTGAGGATTGACCATCACGCTCAGTCCATCGATGGCAACCGTCAACTCAAGAAACTCAATATCGTTCTCCTGGCAGGCGTCGATTTCCTGCTGCTTGATCGGCCGCGAGGCGTCATTGATGTCGGTCTCGCCCAACACAAACTTCTTGAAGCCACCCCCTGTGCCCGAAGTGCCAACCACGACCTTGACGTCGCCATGCAACTTTCCGAATTCTTCGGCACAGGCCTGGGAGATCGGGAAGACCGTACTCGAGCCATCAATCATGACGGTTCCGGACAAGGCTGCTCCACTCGTTGCATCCGTGCCTGCCCCGCCAACATCACCACCATCCGTGCCGGAGTCCTCGACAGAACACCCGACCATCACCAAGCACAGCATGACCGTTGCCATGACTGGAAGTCGATTCCACTTCGTCATCTCAAGTCCCTTTTCCGTTGGCTTCACGACTCGTTCAACCCGGCTGTGACCCGGGAATCCTCGCATGAAGTTGATTCAGTCCCATACCGAGTGTGTTTGCTCTCAGTCAGGTGAGCAGGATAGACGGGCTGCGTTAGGACGTCCTGAATCGTTTGTGAAAAAACTGTGAAGAACGGTCTCCGTCACACGCTCTCAACAAGCATAGTCCAGCCCCCCGTTGACGCCCGCCAGCCAGTGTGCCAACCTTTGCTGGCGCCCCGACACGACACGTGTTTCGCGATTGCCTGAGACATGTTCGCCTCACGCATCTTCTGGCGGATCTTTGGCTGGTACGCCCTGCTGACCATGGGGTTGGTGCTGACGCTCGGGTCGATCCTTGCCGATCGCATGGAACGAACGGTCGTGGACACGTTCCGGCAAAGACTGCACGACACCGCCGAGGCACTCCGCGACTCCTACGAGGCGGACTTTCCGGAGGCGCCTGGCCGCGAACTCCAAGAACGCCTGGAGTCTCTCGCGGAGCGCAACCAAACACGGCTGACGCTGGTCGATGATGCAGGGACGGTGATTGGTGATTCGGCCAGGGCGCCCGCGGAGATGGAGAATCACCGGGAACGTCCGGAACTCTTGATGGCCCGCAAGAACGGCGACGGATACGCGCGGCGGAAGAGCCCCACGCTGGGGATTCCGATGATGTATTACGCGATCCGTCTGACCCCCGCCAAACGGTCCCGGGGCTTTGTGCGGATTGCCGTCGACACGTCAAAAATCGACTCCGAAGTCCACTCGGCCAAACGACTTGTCTGGACCTCCACCGCCGCCATCTCCTTCATCATCCTTGTCGTCACCTGGGGGGTCCTGCGAAGAATCGTACGACCGATCGAAGAATTGACCCGGGCAGCACGAGCCATCACGGCCGGCCGGCAGACTCCTCGAGTCGACATCACCCGCCGAGATGAACTGGGCGTGTTGGCAGCGTCCTTCAATTCCATGAGCACCGAACTGGCCCACCGGATCGAGGAACTACAAAAACAACGGCTCGCCATCTCGGCGAACAGCCAGCTGCTTGAGACCGTTCTTTCAGCCATGACCGAAGGGGTCGTGGCGGTCGACTCCAACCAGGTCGTTCTGTTTGCCAACGGAGCCGCCAGGCGTCTCCTGGACATCGATGCACACGACATTGTCGGCAAACCGATCTGGGAGACCGCCAGGATTGGCCCCCTGCAACAGGTGCTCGAGGAAACTCTGCGGGATGGCACGGCGGGGCGTTGTTCGTTGGAGATTCCGCGGACCAAAGCCACTGTCGCACTGGGGGTCGTCTGTCTGTCCGGAAACTCCTCCCCCGGTGCCCTGATTGTTCTCGAAGACGTGACCGAACTCCGCAGGCTGGAAAGCGTCAGACGCGACTTCGTCTCCAATGTGTCACATGAATTGAAGACGCCGTTGACAGCGATCCAGGCCATGAGTGAGACGCTTCTGGACGGAGGCCTCGAGGATGACCAGCACAATCGCGATTTTGTTGAGAGAATCTCCGAACAGGCCGACCGGCTGCATGCCTTGATTCTCGATCTCCTCAGGCTCTCAAGAATCGAGGCCGAACCGGACCAGTTGGAACTCACTCCCGTCCGGGTGATCGACGTCCTCCGACGGTGCATCGACGAACACCGGGACACGGCCAACAGCAAGAATCTTCAGCTCGACATCGACGTCCCGGATGCCCCATTGATGGTGCTCGCCAACCCCGAGGGGCTCGCGACCATCTTCGACAATCTGCTCGACAATGCGGTCAAGTATTCCAGTGCCGGAGGCCACATTGTCGTGGTCGCCACCAACGACGGCGAGAAGATTCGGATCGAAGTGCGTGACAACGGACTCGGCATTCCGCTTGAGCACCAACGTCGGGTGTTTGAACGCTTTTACCGCGTCGACAGTGCGCGAAGCCGTGATGTCGGCGGCACCGGACTCGGCCTGGCCATCGTCAAACACTGGGTCCAGTTGTTTGATGGCGAAATCGAACTCCAAAGCGAGTTCGGACATGGAACAGAAGTCGCCATCGAACTCGCA
>PBPF01000174.1 GCA_002724615.1 Verrucomicrobiales bacterium
AAACAACTCCGCCTCTGCCACGCCCAGTCGTGCCGCCTCCTTGTACCAAATGGCCGCTTCCTTGTAATCCTTCACCACACCGATGCCTTCGTCATACATCGTTGCCAATCGCACCGCAGCCACAGGGTGGTCTTGCTCCGCAGCCAGCCTGAAATACTCCGCGGCTTCCAGTTCATCGCGTGCGACGCCACGACCTTTGTAATACATTTCCCCAAGATTGTACTGCGAGCTGGCAAGCCCTTGTGCCGCTGCCTTCTCGAACCACTCCAGTGCCGCAAGCTCGTCCGTCGCACCACCGCGCCCCTGTAACGCCATGCTGCCGAGGTTACACTGAGCCCGGGCTAAACCTTGTTCCGCAGCAGCCTGATACCACTTCAAGCTCTCGGCATCATCTCGCTCCACACCACGCCCTGCGGCATACATTAAACCTAAATTAAACTGTGCGGACGAATTGCCGCTCTCCGCCGCCTTGAGGTACCACGCTACTGCCTGTTCTAGATTGCGAGACACGCCGTCGCCGTTTTCGAGCATCGTGCCGTAATTGAACTGCGCCTCCGCATTGCCGGCCTCGGCGGACGCAAGATACCAGCGGGCCGCCTCCTGATCGTTCTTGGGAACGTCTTGGCCTTCATCAAATAGTTTCGCCAGTTGAAACTTCGCGTCATCATCTCCCGCTTGCGCCGCCTCTTGGATCCACGAGGCTGCCGCGGCTCCGTCGCCATGCTCACTGTAAATCGAAGCCATTTTCAGCATTGATTCCACGTGCCCCTCGCGAGCGGCCTTGTCGTACCACCCAGCGGCCTCCGCAACGCCATTGTGCTCCTCCACCTGCTTTGCCAAGTTGAATAATTCTTCCGGCTCAAGTGTCCTTACGGACTCAGGATCTTCAAGCAACACCTGCGCCGCATCCATATCGCAGTCCACTCCATCACCCAAAGCCATTCGACGGCCAAGATTTTGCCGGGCAGCATCCACGCCACTGTCGTGCGCGCGCTGGTAAAGCTTGGCGGCCTCCTCGCTGTCCTGCTCCACGCCGCGTCCCTCGGCGTACATCACTCCCAGATTGTTAACCGCCTCCGGAACGCCCTGATTGGCGGCCTCGCGGTACAATCGCGCTGCCTCCGCGTCATCCTGTGCCACACCAGTGCCGGCAGACATTAACAAACCCAACGCGAACTGCGCACCCGCATGCCCCTTGCCTGCTGCCTTTTCGAACCATTTCGCCGCCGCCTCTTCGCTCTTGCCCACACCACGCCCGTGGACGCACATGACGCCCATGTTAAAACAGGCCAGCGTGTTGTTGCGATCGGCTGCCTGCTTGAAATACTTTACAGCTCTATCATCATCACGCTCCACACCGGTGCCGTTGGCATACATCACGCCAAGGTTGTTAAATGCCAGCGCACACCCCTGCCCGGCCGACTGTTCATACCACTGGACCGCTTCCTTGACATCTTTATCCACGCCACGGCCGGTTTCCAGACAGTAGCCATAGTTGCATTGTGCATGCGCATCCTTCAACTCGTTGGCAGCAGCCTTGTACAGCGCGACAGCCTGTTGCTCCGGTGTGCCCTCTGGGAGCACAAACTTGGACTTGCCCGGCAGTTTGCCCAGCATCCGATCCATAAATCCCGACTCGGGCATTGAGTTGCCGCGTGCCAAGAGGACGGCGAGATTGTTTTGCGCCGAGCCATGCCCCTGTGCCGCGGCCTTCTGATACCAAATCATGGCCTCGGAAACATCAGCTTCCACGCCATCGCCATTGGCAAGCTTCCATGCCAGCTTGTACTGCGCAGGGATACTGCCGTTCTTGGCCTCCTTGCGCAGTTTCTGGATTTCACTTGGCTCTGCGTCCGCCATCTCTCAATCAACTATAGCCACCCGGGCCGGCATCGACCCGGAAAAAATGCACACCCCAACGGCAGAAACACCGCCCGCGGCGGGAATTTTTGCCGTGGCATCCATGCAAAATCGTTGTTTTTTCGAACCAATCTTTAAAAAGCAGGTGCCATGCCAAAAAAAAAGCCACCCAGACGGGCGGCAGGTGCATTGAATAAACGAAACTACTTTTGCCGTTTCAAGATGGCGTCATGTTCCTCCACCTCGCCATCGGGGGAAATCACCTTGGCCAATCGCAGATTGGCACCCACAATCTCAAGGATCACCGTGCCAGTCTCATTTTCCTGATTGGTCAAGGCAACCTCAATAGTGTCCTTCGCCACCTTCCACTTGCCGGTTAATTTCCGATTGGGACGATTAATATCCGGTTGCGCGGTGGCTGTGCGGTCGGCACGCAATATCATTCGCGCGGTGCTCTCCTCCACCGTACCTTGATAAATTCCAACCAGTTTTTTTATGGCCGCCGGTAACGGCTTGGCTACGGCAGGCTTGGTTTTCTTGAAGCGGGCGAATCCGTATCGCAACTGCTCGTTTCGCGTCTCAAGTTGGACGAGTAAAAAATCTTTTCCATCCTGCTTCAGGATCACTTCCGCCGGGCCATCATTGGTTTGCAGCATGCAGATGACTTCCGCGCCTTCGGCATTCCATCTTCCCTTGAAACGGGGACGAATGGCATCGGCGTCATCGGGCCAAATTTCCACCTGACCACCGGCCTTCACGACCACGCGGAGATCTTCATTTTTATGCCGTCCCCGATATTCGCCGGTGAAGTTTTTTGCGCCTGCCTTGGTCTGTCGAAAACGCGGTGGCTCATAGGTCTTCAACTCGCCGTTGGACTCCTTAACGTCGATTAGGACTAATTCCTCCTTTTCGATTCGTAACCGGACAATGACCTTCTCGTTGGGATTGTCGGGTGCCGCAATCTCTAGCACAACACCCGGCTTTGCCAGTTTCCATTTGCCACGAATGCGAAAACCTTCCTCGGCTTCCGGCGGCTTAACTGACGCGGTGCCGTCGGCATTGAGCGTGAAGAGGGCAAAATCCCCCTCCACTTTGCCTTTGTAGCTGCCGACCAGGGCCTTGGCGTTCGGTTGCTGGGCGAGCAGCCCCATGGCGACACAGGCCAGCGCCAACGCGAGTGTCTTCATGATGCCTCCCAGCTGTGCTAAATCTCCCAACCCTTGCGGTAAGGCTTGGAGGCCAGCGCGGTCGCCTTCTTGTTAGAGCTGGTGAGTTTAGCGGAGTTCCAATCAAAGCCCTCGCCAACCTTCATGGCAATGTTGCCCATCAGGATGGCCTCAGTGAAGTTGCCGGCGTAGTCGAAATTGGACAAAGCCATCGACGGTTTGTTTGCCTTAATCGCCTGCGCCCACTCAATCTTCATGCCGGTGTCGCCCTTGTTATTGCGCGGCAGGCGGGCATCGACCTTTTCGTACTTGGGCGCCTGATTGCCACCACGCGTCGGAAGGATACTCCATGCAGAGCCGTAGTCATTCGGCGAGTATAGAGTACCCTTGGTGCCAACCACCAGTGAGCCACTATTGGAAGGTTTGATGCCGTGGAAATAATCGGGCGCAGGCAGTTTCTTTTTCCGCTCCTCCTTGCCCTCGTACCAGAAGAAATCAATTGGCCCGCGGCCCTTTATTGCCGGGAATTTCATCTTAATAACGGCCCAGCCAGGATAGGTTTCCGGGTTGATGTCACCAACCGTTACCGGCTCCACCCAAGTCGGCTGGGTGAGTTGAGTACCCATGTATGCGAGGTTCGCTGTATGGCAGGCCATGTCGCCCAGTGCGCCGGTGCCAAAGTCCCACCAACCGCGCCACTTGAACGGGTGATACGCGCCGTGGTAAGGCCGCATGGGAGCGGGGCCAATGAAATATTCCCAGTGCACATGCTCGGGCACCGGCGGCTTGTCCTTGGGGCGCTCGGTAACACGCGGCGCCTGCGGCCAAACCGGTCGGTTGGTCCACACATGCACCTCTTTCAAATCGCCCAACACACCACTCTGGATCGCCTCAACACCTTCGCGCAGCCCCGTGCTGGCGGTGCCCTGATTTCCCATCTGCGTGCAAACTTTGTTCTTGGTCGCCTCCAACCGCATCTGCCGTGCCTCCCAGACGGTATGTGTCAGCGGCTTTTGCACATAGACATGCTTACCCATCCGCATGGCCATGATGGCTGCAGGAGCGTGCGTGTGGTCGGGAGTGGAAACCGTAACCGCATCAATGCTCTTGCCCATCTTCTCGAGCATGCCACGGAAATCAAAAAACTTCTTGGCCTTCGGGTAACGTCCTCCCTTGCCGTTGAGACGCTTCTCGTCGATGTCGCAGATGGCGACCACATCGCCCTGCGTCCCGGCGCCGTCAATATCACTGCTGCCTTTGCCGCCTACGCCTATGCCGGCCATTGCCAGTCGGTCATTCGCGCCAAACACGCGGCTGGGCACCACCGAAACCGCCAATGCTGACGCCGCGCCGGCGCCAATGAATTCACGGCGGGAATAGTTTTTAACAAGTGTTTTACGTGACATGATCGAAGTATGGGTTTGGTATTTAATACTGTGTGCAGCCAGTATCCCCCTACCCCAACGGTTCGCAAGGAAAATGTCGTTAAGCACGAAACCCTAAGCTACTTGCCGCATTGGGCGCGGTGGCGCAGGGCGTGGTCAAGGAGAACCAGAGCGGTCATGGCTTCGACCATCGGTACGGCACGGGGGAGCACGCAGGGATCATGGCGGCCACGAGCCTTGAGTTTTACGTTCTTGCCGGAACGACTGACCGTGTCCTGCGACTGCAGGATGGTGGCGGTTGGCTTAAAGGCAACTCGGAAGTGGATGGTCTCACCATTGCTGATGCCGCCCTGCACACCGCCAGAACGGTTGGTCGCGGTGCGCACGCGACCGCCACGCATGCGGAAGGCGTCGTTGTGTTCACTGCCCTTGAGCGCGGTTCCGCCAAAGCCAGAGCCGATCTCAAAGCCCTTGCTCGCGGGCAGGCTAATCATCGCCTTCGCGAGGTCAGCCTCAAGGCGGTCAAACACTGGCTCGCCCCAGCCGGCTGGCACACCACGTGCCACGCCCAGCAGCACGCCGCCCACGCTGTCGCCCGCCTTGCGCATACGCTCGACGAGCCGAATCATCTTGTCCGCCACAGCCTTGTCCGGACAACGAATGATGTTGGACTCCACTTGTTTCCGGGTGAACTTGTTTGAATTGATGTCGGCAGCAATTTTCTGCACCTGCTGCACGCAGGCGAGCACCTCGACTCCAAATTGTTCCTTTAAAATCTTCCGCGCCACCGCGCCGGCCGCCACGCGGCCAATAGTTTCGCGCGCACTGGTACGACCACCGCCGGGCCATGCGCGCGTGCCGTACTTGGCCTCGTAAGTGTAGTCGGCATGCGAGGGTCGGTACTTGTCCTTCATCTCGGAGTACGCCTCGGGCCTCTGATCAGTATTAGCTACGAGCATTGAGATGGGCGTGCCGAGCGTGCGACCCTCGAATGTACCGGATAGAATCTGCACACGGTCGGCTTCCTGTCGCTGGGTGGTGATGCGGCTTTGACCGGGTCGGCGACGGTCAAGTTCGGGCTGGATGTCAACCTCCGTGAGTTTCACCTGCGGCGGACAGCCATCAATCACCACGCCCACGCCGCCCCCATGGCTTTCACCCCAAGTCGTCACGCGAAAAAGCTGTCCGAACGTGTTGCCCATTGGCCAAGCATCGCACGAGACACGCCAACCGGTCAAATCGGCTTGCCCCAATCAGGCCCGAACCCGACCATCACGTATGCCTTCAATGAACCGTCGCTCCGCCATTTTAACCCTCGGCGCACTTCCGTTTGCATTGCGCGCGGCACCAACGCCATTACCAGTCGCGGCAGTGGTCACGGAGTACCGCACCAACTCACATGCGGATGTCATCATCGGCAAAATCCTCGAGGGCTGGAAGCAAGACGGCGGTCCCGGGCCAAGTTTGAAACTCGTGGCGATGTATGTGGACCAATTTCCCAAGCCGGAACTTTCTAGGGCACTTGCCAAGAAGCACGGGTTTCCGATCACAAAAACCATCGGGGAAGCCATCACACTAGGCACGGGCAAGGTACAGGTGGCTGGCGTGCTGAGCATTGGCGAGCACGGCAAGTACCCGTTCACGGAGAAGACACGCCAGCACATGTACCCGCGCCGACGCTTCTTCGATGCCATCGCGGACACGCTGGAGAAATGCGGTAAGCCTGTACCGGTATTTAATGACAAACATCTGGCGTATAACTGGAAGGACGCAAAGCACATGCATGACCGCGCGCGTAAACTGAAAATCCCGTTCATGGCGGGCTCGTCGTTGCCGGTGGCGTGGCGGTTGCCGGCGTTGAAGCTGCCGCTGGGCACGGACGTGGAGTTCGGCATGGGCGTTGGGTATGCCGGACTGGAGTCGTACGGTTTCCACGCACTGGAGGGGTTCCAGTGCATCTTCGAGCGACGCAAAGGGGGCGAGACAGGTGTGGCCTCAGTGCGGGCGGTAGCGGGCGAGGCAATCTGGAAAACGCTCGCGGACAAAAAGTGGTCATTTGACCTATTGTTGGCGGCGTTGCGAGGCTCGGGCGTGACGATGGCGGTGGACGAAATTCGCAGGCGGCTCACAGCCAAGGCCACGATTTACCTGATGGAATATCGTGATGGCCGACGCGGCGCTGTTGCAATGGCCAACGGGATCGCACGCGAGTTCGCGGTAGCGTTGAAACTCCGAGGCCAAGCGAAACCATTCGTGAACCACATCTGGCTGCAGGATCGCAAGCCCTACCGGCACTTCGAGCATCTGCTTCGCGGCATCGAGCCGATGATCCACACGGGCCAGCCGACGTATCCCGTGGAACGTACGCTCCTGACCACCGGCATCCTCGATCGTGTGATGCAAAGTGTGGCAGAGGGCGGGCGGTTGTTTAAAACACCGGAACTGGCGATCCGTTATCAGCCAACTGACTGGGCATTCGCGAACTGGCAGGGAAAATTCCCAAGGCCGCTTTGAAAGCGACAACTTGGATCAGCGCATCTGTAACAGTTCCTTTTCCGTCCATGGCGTTGCCCGGTTGGCATGAGTCTTTTTAACACGAGCAACGTCGGCGGAAGTAATGGGGTCGGCCCGGTGCTCCCATTCACGGCGCGCGTAAGTAAGGATCGCGGCAACCTGAGAGTCATTGAAGCCCTGCAGCGCGGGCATGTTCATATTGTATGTGCGCCCCTGCACGGTGATTGGGCCGGTGACTCCGTGTAATACTATAGCGATAGCACGATCAGCAGGACCAATGAGAAACTGGGAATCGATTAACGGTGGCGCCTTGCCTTCCTCACCGAGGCCAGAAGCATGATGGCAGGCTGCACACGTTAGTGTATAAAGCTGCTTGCCTTGTGCGTAGAATCTTTGCTCGGAAGCAGTCAAGACACGCGGCGGCACAGGAGGCTTGGCGGCCTCACCCCAGACCAGGAACTTGGACAGTCGCTCGAGCGGCTTCTTGAGAGCAGCATCATCACGCAGCACGGCCATCGGTAAGGGCTCGTTCTTAAATGACACCGATTTAAGCGGGCGCCCGCGCGGGAAGGCACCGGTGACAATGCCATTCACGAGGTCATGCCGAAACTCGCCTGAGCGCGATGCTGCCAAGCGCAAAAGCCGGCCAAGACGCTGGTGGTTGCGCTCACGAGCGACACAGCCGGCTAGACGGCGATTAATGTCGCGCGCAATTCCCCCTTGCCAGTCGTTGTCCAATGCAGCCCTTTGGAGAAACTCCAATTCACGACCGGCCATGCCGGTGAGGAGAGCATCGCGAATAATTGCATCGCTGCCGTGCTCTAGCACGAACGCACGCAACACAGCCTCAACGCCGGGCTGACGCAGGGCGGAAAGCGTGAGAGCGAATTGGCGGCGGACATCAGGATCGTTGTCTTTTTGCAAAGAAAACA
>PBPF01000175.1 GCA_002724615.1 Verrucomicrobiales bacterium
CTCAAGGCTACCAGCTTAACCTTGTTTTTCCACTGCGGATGCTTCGCGCCGTAGGTCTGCATTTTTGCCATGGGCCCTTGGCAGGGGCCGCACCAACTCGCCCAGAAATCCAGCACCACCACCTGTCCCTTGAAGCCGGACAGCTTCTCTTTCTTACCAGTGGGCAGGTGGACAAACTCGATGTCCGGCGCGGTGTCGCCCTTCTGCAACGCCAAGGTCAGGTTTGCGGGCTTGCCCGGGCTGATCTCTCCGATGGGCTCGCGGCTTGTGTTTAAGAGGGAATACCTTTCGTCGGCAGCCAGACCCTTAACCTCAAACTCGCCTTTCGCGTTGGTCGTGGTCTCGGCGACGACATACAGCCCAGCACTAGGCACTTGTTTGCCAACCAGCACCTTCATTCCCGCGCGCGCCTTGCCGCCCATGGTGGAAACCTTGCCAGTGACCGTGGCACCGCCTTTCAAGCCGGATGTGTCCAGCGGCTGGTATTCCACAGCGTAATTCTCCCGCGCGCCTGCCTTGGACAGATCCACACGCGTCAATGTGCGGTAGGCACCCGGCTTGTTGGCATCGTGCACCTGTTCCCACGTGCCGGTAAACACAAATACCGTGTACTTCTCCATCGGCAACTCGAAGGTCTTTTCGAACTCCGACTTATTGCTTGTGAATTCCAGCGGATTATCAAACATGTGCTTCCCACCAATCACGCGCACGGTCACCTTCTTGTACGGCGCGGGCTTGCCGGTGTTGTTCTTGAAGGACACCGTCAACTGTGTCCTGCCCACAGCCACCTCGTCTACCTGCTCAATAGTCTTGGTGGCCTGCCAAGATACCTTGGCACCATCAGTGATTCGTGTTGCGCCTGTCCATTTGCCAGTCACGGGCACCTTCCAAGTGGTAATTTCACTTACCGCACCCTTGTCCGAGCGCCACGTCAATGTCCTCAAATCAGCATCCCAATGCACCGTGCCCGACCGGCGCAGTCCGTCGCTGAAGGTCATGTCGTAAACCACTTGCCCGGATACCGCGTCAAAACGAATCACCGCCTGACCCTTCAGCGTCTCTTTGCCACGTGTGCTTGAGAACGCCTGTTCCACCGACCGTCCATTTTCGCGCCAATTCGAGGTTACTGTTGTGGTGGTCACCTCCGGCTTTTGCCCCGGCGCACCGCCGGTATCCTTGATGACAAAGTTGCCCACCAGCAGCTTCAACAATGTGGCCGCTTCAGTCGCTGTCAGTCTCCCTGCCGGTGCCAAGTTCAAAACCGGGACTACTTCCCGCCGTGGCAATGCCGCGCCTTTCTTCGCACCGGACCAGTTCAGTGCCGCCAAGCCCTCGGCCGTCACTCTCTTCACGGACCCATCCAGCAACTTGATGAAAATAGGCTGACCAGCCTTTAGCTTGGGGTTTGAACGCGCTTCACGCAAACCTCCCACGGCCGCAATTGGCACGGGCGGCCCCTCAAACAGCAGCACTGTGTCGCGCGCCAGAGTCTCTAGCTTTTTGCCCGCCACGGCGGAGTTAAGCACAAACCCATTACCGCCACGCGCAACTCGTCTCCAGTTCGCCTCGGGAAAAGCCCCATTGTCTTCAGCGAAAATCTTCAACTCGAGTTCAACCGCACGCGCCTGTTCCTCCAGCCCGCCGGCTGGCCGAGGCAGCTCCAGTCCACCCAGATCTAATCCACCCGGACCGGGTGCCAGCGGCGGCTCCCTATCCATGCTCGCGTAGGCATATCCATACATGCCGCCAGCAAGGATAGCGGCCGGCAATGTCGTCATACCCTCCACCTGACGCCCCTCCGCAAACACCGTGGTACGACTGTCAGACAGCATACCGTTGGCTTGGAAACGCACGATAGTCAATCGGCTATCGGGCGGGCCGTCCGAGGGAAACAATGCCTCAACAACTATCGGTATAATTGCGTACTCATCAGGCAGATTGTTCGTGGCTGCCCGCGATTGCCTTAAAAACTCGTCAATCCTGCGGCTCTGGAAATACATGTGGTTGCCCGCCAGATCCATGCCCGCTGCCAAGGCCTTGAATTCCGGCGAGGCCGTCAAGCCTGGTGCTTGTCTCGAGTGCGTGGCCACCATGTTCCGCGCCAGCCCTTCGTTGCTAGCCACCACAAGGTAATCACCGACGCGAAAAACCGTGGGCGCCAGCTTCACGAACATCGCCACGGGAAATGGCAGCTCCACCGCATGTACTTTTAGGTTTACCGCGCCGACCTGCACTTCCCTGGCTTCAAGCTCGGAGGCCAGCACATCCTCGAGCATCTTCTGAACCATGTCGTCCTTCACCTTAACGACCAGTGCCACACCGATCTGCGGAATGGCCGGGACGGCCGGCGCGGGTTGAGGCTGAACTGGCACTTGTCCCATTGTCACGAGGAACCCCGCCTCGTTCGACAACGAATTCACCACGCCGCGTACCATCGGCGACTGGAGCACTCCGTTGATTTGCGGCACTGCTTCAGGTGGCGCCAATTCGCCCGCCAGCTTCAGAACCTTGCCCGTCGCCCAAGGCCACATGGTGCCGAACTCGAAATCGCCGTGGTATGCCAACACCGTATCCGCTGGCATCAGTCGCATCCCTTCCAGTGCGTGCGGCTTCGCGCCCAGCCACTGGAAATAAAGCCCTTTCTTTTTCGTGGGATCGTGATGCCAAAATTTTCTTACGCGAAACCGTTCCTTTTCCAGCGCTAGCACGCTCTCGCCCATCCCCGTGACGTTTTGCATCCCCAATTCCTCAATCGAATTCTGGGCGACATCAAAAACCACCGCTGCCATGCGCGCGAACTTCGGTCCCGCAGGCGAGTCATCCAGCAACTTGGCGGTCTCATCGAACAGCTTGCGGATTTGCGCCATGGCGTTCCGGTTCGCCTGCGCCGTGCTCAGGTATCGGAAGTAATGCCCCCCAAGGTCCAACTCCGCCGCCACCTCCTTGAACGTATTGGGCACCGCCGTGGGCTGAAGTGCCACCCTGCTCTTCGCCGGCTTTTGCTGAGCCAACAGGCACGTGGCCCACATCACCATGATTCCCGCCAATACGCACTGTGACATCCGTTTCAAGTTCATTCCTTTAATCCTTATTTTAACAGGTTAAATTGCCCGATGGAACGCCCCCAGCATGCACTCGCCGCCAACCGCTGGCTACTACAATCTATCTATATAAATGTAGTGGCGACCATCCCGCCATTGGCCTATGCTTCGCCCCATGAAACGCCAACGCCCCACCACTCCCCAGTCCGCCTTCACCCTGCAGGAATTGCTCGTTGTCATTGCTATCGTCGGCATCCTCGCCAGCATGCTCCTGCCCGCGCTAGCCAAGGCCAAGGCCCGCGCCAACCGCATCAAGTGCGTCAACAACCTCAAGCAGGTCGCCGGCGCTTTCAACGGCTTTGCAGATGACAACCGACAACGTTACCCATGGCTGCTGAATGAAAAGGATCTGATTCGTGCCGGAGGTGACAAGGACTGGGCGTTCGATGTGGAACGAATCTTCACCGCCCCGGAAATTCGGGCAAATGTGCAAACCGCAAAGATTTTGATTTCCCCTTGTGACCCCGATCATCTAGGCGCTGCCGAACTGGTCGACTTGGGCGACCGGAACCTGAAGCGAATCGACAAGGGCGCATTGAGCTACGCCGTCCACTTGGGCAGTGATGCCTTAAGGCCGACGACCATGATTGCCATGACGCGTAACTTCGATGGGGATGACCCGGTTGCCTACAGGTATCCTTCGGGAGAACGAACCCCACGCTTGGGCCGCACGTTGCGCGCCAAGAACCTGAAACACGTCTATTTTCTCGGCGCGAACACCCACTTCAATTCCCGCGTGATGGCCGGCCTCTCCAACAGCCAAGGCCAAAGGGCTAACTGCGACGGCAGTGCCGGACAGTCAAACAACGCTGACCTTCGGGAACTTGTTTTAACCCACTCCCGTGCCCGCGGAGGCAACATTCGGGATGCCTCCTCGGAGAATCTCACGCGACCGCGTTAAACAACGTCACTGACCTGCCGCCTTTTCCCCGGGCAACTCACCGCACTTCTGCAGCGCAAGCAGGGGGTAGGCTGTACCACTATAGGTGATGTAGTGGTATTTGTCCGTGTTCAGTGATCGGGTCCACCAACGACCGCTTTCGCGCTGGTTGGCCAACAGCCATTTCACGGCTTTTTGCAAACGCTCATCCTTTGTCGGCACACCCGACTCGCGCAACACCAGTACGGCCAGACCGGTCATGTGGCCGTCGCTGGACGGCTTGAGAAAGCCTTCCTCCGCCCGCAGCTTGGCCGCCCGACTGCCGTTGCCCCACTGATCCGGCGCGGCAAATGTGCGGATGGCCCAGCCACCGTCATCGAGCTGATGGCTCCACAAGACATTGGCCAGCTCCTTGCGCCGCGCCTCTGGCAACAGGCCATCCACTCGCGATGCCGTCCAAAGCAACAACACACGTGCGTAGTCGTGCTGTGGCTTGGTTTTTCGTAAATAATCGTGCAGTGAATCGACGGCCTTCTTCAGTTTCTCGTTCTCCAGATTTTCCCGCCAGCCCGGCGCGGTCTCTACAGCCATGGCGGCAACCGTCGCCTCCTGATACGCGCTGGACTCCAGCGGTGGCCAGCATCCCAGCGACCCCCACGTCCCGCCATCCTCCTGAATCTTGAACATCAACTCCAACGCCTCCGCGGTCTCATCGGAAAGCTTACCGGTCACATGCCGATCCCATTCTGCAAGACCCGCAGCAGTGTAGATGACCTGCGCCGGCTTGGTGCTCTTGCGCAGGTCAGCGACCTTGGCTTTTTTAAGCTCCGCCAATGTCTCTATCAGCAGTTCACGAACTTCGGTGTTTGGTTTCCCAAGTGTTTCCGTCAATGCCGGTCGGATTTGCATGTAGGTGCCCGTGGTATGGCAGGTCACACAACCTTTCTGGCGGGCCCAGGCCAGTGCGCCTTTCTCAAGGTAGTCGTCCGCCTTGGCCAGCGAGAATTCTTTCCTCACAGCCTCATCCGCGGAAGCCGCGGGAATGGTGATTTCCGGCGATTTGTATTGCGGCGCCGCAGCCTGTAGCCAACAAGCCGTTAAGAATGCCGGGGCAACAAAAAGGAACAGGGGGTTTTTCATGCTAGTATTTCGTGGGCTACATGGCCGAAGACGTCGGTTAGACGGAAATCGCGGCCGGCGTGGCGGTAGGTGAGTTTTTCGTGGTCGATTCCGAGTAGGTGCAGGAGCGTGGCGTGGACGTCGTGGATGTGCATCTTATCGCGCTCGGCGTAGAAACCGTAATCGTCAGTCGCGCCGTGAGCGTAGCCGCCTTTAACGCCGGCA